>DAISZW010000031.1:0-24389 GCA_036824595.1 Ignavibacteriaceae bacterium | reverse complement strand
ACAATATTAACCCACCCCTTCTTCCCCTCCAAGGAGGGGACAACTCTCCTTATTGGCGAGATAGCATTATCATTATCAGTAGTAGCGCAGAATAAAGTCTCCTCCTTGGAGGAGATTTAGAGGTGGGTTAATTCCTTTGCAGACTACTAAAACCAATTCTAAGAGATTTTTTCTCCCGCAAATGCAGGATCCCGCCCGTCTGCCGACGAGGCAGGCTCTGCGGTGATCGGATTTCACAACGAAGTATTCCACTACTCCAAACATTGCGGATTGGGTAAGCAATCTATTGAGATTAAAAGAAAAAATTTTTATGTTGGAGTGAGGGATGAAATTAAAGATTTGCCTACCGATAATCATAAACCGATAAGTATAGATAGTGCAGGCTTGGAAGAAAGACTAAAATGTTTTCTATTACGGAGTATCCAATGCGTTCTTTCACGTTGTTCATTATATTGACTGCACTCGCCGGGAAACTGTTTGCTCAACAAGAAACCCTTGTCGAATTCGAAGACCCCGTAGGTGGATTCGGGGGTCCCGTCGCTAAATTAACGAGAGTCAATGGGCAAAGTGCAATCATGCTTGGAGCAAGAGGCGGCTGGATATTTGATCATTCCTTTGTCATTGGCGGAGGAATCTATACTCTTATCAGTGAAGTTGATGCGCAGGAAAATATTCTTCCCGCCGAGAGTCCTCTTGACATCGACTTCAGCTATTTCGGCCTCGAAGCTGAATATGTGTTCCAAAATAGTTCATTAGTCCACTACAACTTTTACATGTTTATTGGGGCTGGAGCAGTTCGTCTCCTCAAGGACATGGGATCTTTCAGCAAGGACAACACACAGGTGGAGGAAACGGATTTGGCGTTTGTACTCGAGCCTGCTGTAAATGCAGAACTGAATGTGACTGAATGGTGCAGAGTTATGATCGGGGTATCCTACCGCATTACGACAGGCGTTACTCAGGTTAGCCTCAGAAATCGTGACTTCACTGGACTCACCGCATCGTTAACAGTTAAATTTGGAAGTTTCTAGTTCGGCACAGATACAGATCTAGATAGTCGATAATGCACCTAGTAATCTGGCTGAACTTTTTTCACGATTTGCTATATGGAATGTTCCTTTTCAAGTTAGGTTGAAATATGAAAAAACTAATTAAGGTAGAGACAAGAACTGCTATTATCCTGTACATATTCGCCGACCTAATATGTGTCGGAGCAGGTATGGGTGTGCCTATATTTTGCATATTGTTTGGTTTTCCCTTGGGATGGTATATAACTAAAAAAGT
Organism: Ignavibacteriaceae bacterium; assembly: GCA_036824595.1. GTDB lineage: Bacteria > Bacteroidota > Ignavibacteria > Ignavibacteriales > Ignavibacteriaceae > DATKLQ01. The sequence continues at coordinate 23,105 of DAISZW010000031.1, read as the reverse complement.
TTCGCCGTCTTTAAGTCCTTCCCGTTTAATATATTATAGAATTTTAAACTTATCAATCTTGGCGGCATTATTCACTTTTTTGATGATGGCGGTTATTTGGGGGAGTGCAGCAATGCCTATGCTTTTTAATCCGGAAGCCGACATCAGCAATTTTGGTCATCCATTCATTCTGTATGAGCCTAAGGCAAGTCTTGTGGGGTGGTTAATTCTGATGATAATCGTCTCCCCATTCCTGCAGCTGTTAACAACTATTTTTGCATCCTTTATCACTTTAATGAATAATGAATTAAAAAACGAAATCGAATATAACAAGTAAAGCACGACTCTCTATTTAAAACTTCTTTTATAGATAAGCCTACTTCTTTTTTAAATAGTCGCGAAAAGTATGGTGGGTTTTCCTCAATAGAAGTCCCTTCGGGAAAATCCAAGTTGGTATTTAATTTCAGAAATACTTCTGTCTCCCGCAATGAGCATGTTTTTGGCTTCGGAGATTACTAACTCTAAAGAAATTTTGCTTGTCTCCTGTTTTAATAAATCACTTAAGTATTTTGATGATAGATGAAGTTGGGAAGCTATGTAGTAAACTATTGTTAAACGCTATTCCATATTGCTTAACCGACTGTATAAATCTTTGAGAAATTCAAGATTATGTAATTGATAACTTCTAATTCTTTTTACTGTAAAATAAGAAACGAAAAGACCAATTGGAGTCGCAATAATCAGACCGAATATAGATTCTTCTGTCTTAAGGACTTCAATAAATAGTTTGTTTTCAAAATAAACGTGAATTGATAAAACTGTCAAGATGTAAAGAAACGGGATTAAATAGATATACACCCTGCTAAATCTCCCTGTTAACCATTTTGATAACATATTTATTCTAACTTCCAACCAGTTTTTCAGAGGCTGATTGTATTTGTTGTTTTGTAATTTGTACCATGACAACAGACCGGAGAAAAGTGATATAAAAGTAATTACCCCAAGAGTTAAATTATTAATTAAATAAATCCAATCTTCCTGTCTGTTTAGTGATGTGATAGCTAAATAGATTAAAAGTCCGAGACTGGCAAGAATTGAGATGCTTATAATAACCACAAACTTATTAATAGTCTGCTTAGCTTTTGAAGTCAGCAATAAGCTCAGCTCATATTTCGATTTCTGATTGATTTCAGCATCAACATTCTTCCAGATTTTTTGTAATTCATTATTTTCCATGATTCAAATATTTTAAGTTTTGTTTCAAAAATTCTTTAGCTCTATTAATTCGCACACCGACATTTGATTTTGAAATACCAATGATTTCCGCAATTTCATCATAACTTTTTTCTTCCAGATATAGCAGCATAATTGATTTGTTGATTTCATCGAGATTATAAATGGCATTTAATAATGATCCCAATGATTCATTCATTGCTATTTCATCGGCAATATTTGATTTGTCGGGCAATTCAGGAGTTATTTCTCTGTATTTCAATCGTGATGCTTTTTTAATCCTTGAGATTGAAGTGTTTATTGAAACAGCATAAATCCATGAACCAATACTTTCCTTCTTTTGCAATTTTGGATAGGATTTCCAGAGCTGATATACTATCTCCTGAAAATTATCTTCTCTGTCAGATTTATTTTTAAAATAAACTAAACTGACTTTGTGCAATATCCCTTGATAATTAGAGAGCACTTCGAGGAATTCTTCTTTTGTTGATTTCATATTGATTTGTTTCTTATAAAGTATCACTTCAACAAAATTTATTACAAAAAAATGTTAAAAACATTTCAAGAGATTGAAAAGGCTAAATGAAATTTCTATGTTTGCTCATGCTGTTTGCCGCGAAGAAAATGAGTATGTTGATAAACGGTAAGGCGGCTAACATGCTTTTTTCAAACATTTTGCTCAACTACAAATAACAATCCGAATAAAAAATGAAAACAAATCATCTCTTTTTTTTCAGTTTTATTAGCCTGCTCGTTAACAGCATATTGGCTCAAAGCAATAATTCTGTTTTAGCGGACCGGGTTATCAATCTCGACTTCAATAAAATAAAAGGCAGCTTCAATACAATGTTTAAAGAATGTATCGGCGCCGGCCGGGCTAATGAAGGACTGCGTGCGGACTGGCAGCAGCAATTAGCCTATGTAAAGAAAGAATGCGGTTTCAAATATATCCGCATGCACGGATTATTAACCGACGATATGGGTGTATATAAGGAAGATCAAAAAGGAAATCCGGAATATAATTTTCAATATATCGATGTTTTGTACGACTACATCCTGAGCATCGGAATGAAACCTTTTGTGGAATTAGGATTTATGCCGACTGCGCTTGCAAGCGGCACTCAGACAATTTTCTGGTGGAACGGAAATGTTACTCCTCCCGAAGATTACGATAAATGGGCTGGCTTAATTCGTAATCTGGCTCTCCATTTTACGGAAAGATATGGTGCCGATGAAGTAAAGACATGGTATTTTGAAGTGTGGAATGAACCTAACCTTAATATGTTCTGGGCTGGAACTCAGGAAGAGTATTTTAAATTATATAAATATGCCGTTCAGGCAATAAAGAGTGTGAATAAGAAATACCGGGTAGGGGGACCGGCAACCGCCGGCGCTGCATGGGTGCCTGAGATGATTAATTTTTGCGGCACAAATAACTTGCCTTTGGATTTTATCAGCACACATTCCTACGGAGTAAAGCAAGGTTATGTGGATGAATTCGGTACGACCGGTACAATCCTGGATGAAAATAAATGGAGTGTCAGCGGTGATATTCTGAATTCACGCAAACAAATTTCTAACTCTCCAATGCCCAATTTAGAACTTCATTACACCGAGTGGAGCTCTTCATATACCCCTTCAGATCCAATTCATGACAGCTATCATCAGGCCGCGTATGTGCTTGAAAAAATCAAGCAGGTTGGAAATGCACCGACATCAATGTCATATTGGGTGTTTACCGATATTTTTGAAGAAGCGGGGCCGAGGTTCATGCCTTTTCACGGCGGCTTCGGACTATTGAATTATCAGGGAATTAAAAAACCTGCTTTCTATTCCTACTCTTTTTTGAATAAACTCTGTGAGACGGAATTATTGAATGCAGACGGTTCATCTTGGGCATGCAAAGATTCAATCGGCAATATACAGGTGCTGTTTTGGGACTTTACCAACACGCATCCGGGAGATTCTGTAAACAATCAGGAATATTACATTCGCGATTTACCTGCCAAATCAAAAGGAAAAGTAAAAGTAAACATTTCAGGAATGCCCGAAGGGAATTACATACTTGAAATTTACAATGTCGGTTATAAAGTGAGTGATCCTTATTCTACATATCTCGCAATGAATAAACCCAAACAGCTTACAAAGCAGCAGGTTGATACGATAAAGAAACTCAACGATGGTTCTCCGGTTTCAAAAGAAGTAATTAAAGTGAATTCTTCCAAAATGTTTTCAAAAGAATTGGAAATCCGCGAGAATGATGTTTTCTTATTAAACTTGATTAATTTATAATGTTGAATATATTAGTAACTAAAGCAAAAAATTTTTACCTATGCAACTATTTTAATTTGTTTAAGGAAAATTATGAATGAAGATTAAATTATACTTTCTGAAGTCATTTGAACTGTTATTTATTAGACAAAGTTTGATCTTGTTACTTCTAGGATTATTTCTTAATACACAGCTGTATTCACAACTCCCGTCTGCCGCTGAAATTGCAAGTAAAATGACTATCGGCTGGAACATCGGAAACTCTCTGGAAGTCCCTGGAGGAGAAACAGGCTGGGGGAATCCCATGGTAACCCAGCAGTTGATCGATTCCGTATGGAAAGCCGGATTCAATACGATCCGCATTCCCTGCGGGTGGAACGGACACGCTGATCAGTCTACACTGGAAATTGATCCGGACTTTCTCGCACGCGTAAAGGAAGTAATCGACTATTGCTACGTTCATAATATGTACGTTATTATTAACTGCCATTGGGACGGCGGCTGGCTGGAAAATAATGTCACGGAAGCTATGCAGGATACAGTAAATGCAAAACAGGAAGCTTACTGGACTCAAATCGCCGAATACTTTAAAGACTATGATGAACATCTACTTTTTGCAGGTGCAAATGAACCAAATGTTGATAATGCTGCCCAGATGGCTGTTTTATTGTCTTACCATCAAACATTTATAGATGCAGTTCGATCTACAGGCGGTAATAATAGTTCCCGCGTTTTAATTGTCCAGGGCCCGTCAACCGATATTGACAAGACCAATCAATTGATGTCATCTATGCCTGCAGATCAGATAGAAGACCGCCTTATGGCTGAAATACACTACTACACGCCATGGAATTTTTGCGGATTGGAGGAAGATGCCAACTGGGGGAAAATGTTTTACTTCTGGGGGAAGGATTATCATTCCGCTACCAATCCTACCCGCAACGCGACCTGGGGAGAAGAAAGCGCAGTGGAAACCTATTTTCAGTCGATGAAAACAAAGTTTGTTGATAAAGGAATTCCGGTGATTCTGGGAGAATACGGCGCAATAAAACGCACATCTCTTACTGATGAAGATCTGGCGCTGCATATTGCTTCAAGAGAATATTATTATAAATATGTTACCAATGCAGCCGTTCGTCACGGCATGATCCCGGTTTATTGGGATAACGGCTATAATGGAAATAACGGTTTTGCATTATTTAACCGTAATACTGGTGCAGCCGTTGACGAGGGTGCACTGGATGCTCTTATAGAAGGCGCTAACCAAAGCACTTCGGTTGAAGAACAAAAAAAAACTGAGAATAATTCGGCAGTTAATTATATGAATGTTTTACCTAACCCGGTTTCATCTTCAACAAAGATTCAATTATTTCTTAAAGAAGCTGCACAGGTAAATATTTCTATATTCAATATTCTCGGACAAGAAGTGGCTGAGTTTAACGACTTAAATTATGGTCCGGGCACACATAGTGTAACATGGAATGCTGCTAAGCTGCCGGCAGGTACTTATTTCATCAATTTAAATATTGGTAAGCATACATTAATAAGGAAAGTTTTATTAATGAGATAATAAAAAAAGCAGCTAGAGTTTGTTCAACGAATATTCTACGAAGATTCAATCCTGCCGTTTCCCTTCGCATCTTATTTTTAAAAAGTTAATGAAAATCTGATCATTTGAACTGCCTAATTCCGTTAAGAAATATTCATCCGGCGAATGTTTAATTGTACTTTTTTAAGTACTTTTTGACGGTCGATAACAATAATAATAAGTGAGACTTACTTTAAGAGGGCTTAACATTTTGGAACCCTATTTCATTTTTTACATCCCCAAAAAATCATGGGAGGAATAAATGAAAAGAAAAGAATTTCTTAAATCCGGCTGTACATTGGGGATTTGTTCCTGTACAGGATTTTCTTTCATTACCGGCAGCGTTTTACTCGCAAAATCTAACGGACTGTCTGAAGAGAAGGATTGGAGAATCGGATTTATGCAAAGGCGTTTTGCTAAATTGCTTGATAATATGAATACAGCACTGGATGAACAATCTATGAGTAAAATCTTTGAGGAAGTGGGCAGGTTCTGTGCTGCGGAAAATTCTAAGGAGTTTGAAAAATTCAAAAATAACCTGGAAGGTTTTCTTGAAGAATCAAAGAAAATCTGGACCGATAATTTTGAGTACGATAAAGATACGCAGACAATACACTTGTACGGCAAAAAAGGTCTGGGCTGCGGCTGCCCGTTTGCCGATAAGGCAATAACACCGGCCGTTCTTTGTAATTGTTCAATCGGTTTTACTAAGAAAGAATTTGAAATTTTGCTGGGTAAACCGGTTGATGTAGCTGTTGAAGAATCGGTGCTCCGCGGCGGAGAAAGATGTACTTTTGAAATCCGGGTTAAGGAATAGAAGAAAGAGTTTATTTTGGATTTCTAATTTCGAATTTCGGATTTTCAGAATTAACTTGGATACAGATTCAATCTCATTCAATCCGCAATCCGAAATCCGCACTCCGAAATTAGAAGGTGAATTGTCTAAGAAAATATTCCCCTTTGATCTTAACAATATAGGGGTACATAAAATGAAAAATCTTTTTTTTTCTGATATTAGTATTATCACTTCTCTGCAATAAATCCAGAAAATAAGTATGAAAAAATTAATTATATACCAGATTGATTCTTTTACAAAAGAAAAATTTAAAGGAAACCCGGCCGGGGTTGTTTTAAATGCGGATGGATTATCTGATCAACAGATGCAGATGATTGCAAGAGAACTGAACAATTCCGAAACAGCCTTTCTTTTTTCACCGGATGACAAAGATTGCGACGGAGTAATTAAATATTTTACGCCGAAGACCGAAGTTCCGACCTGCGGTCACGCTACAATTGCGGCAATGTATGCAAAAGCTGTTGAAGAAAAACTCGATTCATGCATACTCAGATATAAAACAAAAATAGGAATATTGCCTTTAGAAATAATTAAAAAAAATAGTGATTATCAGGTCGTAATGACTCAAGGTAAGTTTGAATTGAGTGAAACACTTGGTATTGCAATCATACAAAGAATATTATTTGGTTTAGGACTTTCTGAAACCGACCTGGATGAAAGATGCCCCATTCAAATTGCTTCAACCGGGCATTCAAAAGTTATGATCGGAATAAAAAGCAGAAATAAGCTGAATAGTCTAAATCCTAATTTTCAGGCTCTGGCTGATTTGAGCGGACAAATTAAATGCAACGGATATTTCGTTTTCACTTTTGATTCTAATGATAAAAATGTACTGACCTGCGGCAGGATGTTCGCTCCGGCCATCGGAATAAATGAAGATCCAGTAACAGGAAACGCAAACGGTCCTCTAGGTGGTTACCTAATAAAAAATAAAATCATTGAAACAAAAAGCGGCTTTTTCGAATTTTATGGAAAGCAGGGAGAAGCAATGAATCGGTTGGGGATAGTCAATGTAAAAGTAAAGATTGAAAGCGGTAATCCTTCATTAATTCAAATAAAAGGAGATGCCGTTATGGTTTTTAGAACTGAAATTGAGATGTAAAATTTCCGATAATATTTGAGTAAAGGAAATTAAAAATGAAATTAATTGATATTAAAAGAAAAGATGATGAACCTCCATTTGCAACAGAAACTTTAGGATGGAAATACCACCACGTCGGTATTCCTACAAAAAAATCAATTCCGGGCGAAAGGTATATTCCTCATTTGAAAATGTATGTATCGGGTTTTGAAACAAGTCCGTTTGGCATCGAATGGATGAGATTTGAAAAAGATTCTCCTATATCGGATTTGGTTAAAACTGTACCGCATGTTGCTTTTGAAGTTGAAAATATAGATGAGGTGTTAAACGAATACTCTTTTGAATTAATCTCCGCACCGGGTAACCCTTCCGAGGGTGTAAGAGCTGCAATGATTATACACAACGGCGCCCCGGTGGAGTTGATAGAATTTAACAGGTTAAAGTAGTTTAAGCAGAACTTTTATAATAAGAAAGTCGCCGAAGGTCGTCAGACTCCGTAGAGTTCGTAGAATCCGTTAGATTCTACGGAATCTAACGATCTGTCGGACTCTACGAGCGAACCTCGCCAAAGGCGGGATTAAGATAGAGCAGAGAATCTAACCCGCTAAAGAATATGCTATAAATTTTGTCTTTTCTTATTTTTATAACTGGCATTATTAATCACTTTAATTAACATAATTTTTAGAGATGGGGCTTCAGTGCAAAATAATATCGGTTTTGATAACGATAAATATTTAGTAGAACAAACGGATGAAATTTTAAAAAGAGTTCAGCGTTTTAATAATAAATTATACCTTGAATTTGGCGGAAAGCTTTTATTTGACTACCATGCCGCCCGTGTGCTTCCGGGATTCGATCCTAATGTTAAAATGAGGCTGCTTCAAAAGCTGAAAGATGATATTGATATTATTCTGTGTATTTATGCGGGCGATATAGAACGTAAAAAAGTACGTGCAGATTTTGGAATAACATATGACGTGGATGCTCTTAAAACAATTGATGATTTCCTTGAATGGGGAATGGAAATTGAAACAGTTGTCATTACACGTTTTGAAAATCAGCCTTCCGCACTGACATTTAAAAATAAACTTGAGCGTCGGGGGATTAAAGTTTATACCCATCGGTATACAAAAGGCTACCCGACGGATGTTGATTTAATTGTCAGCGATGAAGGGTACGGCGCTAACAACTATATTAAAACAACTAAACCCATTGTAGTTGTTACCGGTCCCGGTCCCGGAAGCGGAAAGCTTGCAACCTGCCTCAGTCAGCTTTATCACGAATATAAAAAAGGTGTTAAAGCCGGATTCGCTAAATTCGAAACATTTCCGATCTGGAATCTGCCTTTGAATCATAAAGTTAACGTAGCTTATGAAGCAGCAACTGTTGATTTAAAGGATGTCAACATGATCGACCACCACCATCTTGAAGCTTACAACATTAAAACTATAAACTACAACCGCGACATTGAGGCATTTCCTTTACTTAAAAGAATTATTGAAAAAATTACAGGCGGAGAATCATTTTATAAATCTCCCACCGATATGGGCGTAAACCGTGCCGGTTTCGGAATAGTAAATGATGAAGCAGTGCAGCAGGCCGCACATCAGGAAATAATAAGGCGTTATCTCCGATGTGCAACGGAATATGCATTAGGCCTTATTGATGCTGAAACCGTTCAGAGAGCCGAAATGATTATGGATAACATAGGTGCAAAGATCGAAGATAGAAGAGTAGTTAACGCTGCTAGGGAAGCAGCTTTAATGGGCGAAAAGAAAAATAAAGGTAATGAAGGAATTTTTGTGGGCGCTGCTATTGAATTAAAAGATGGTACTATAGCTACAGGCAAAAATTCGCCTATAATGCATGCTGCTGCAAGTCTTGTTCTAAATGCTGCCAAGCATTTAGCAGGTCTTCCCGATAATTTATTCCTCCTTCCTAAAAATATTATGGACTCCCTGAATTATCTAAAAAAAGATGTGTTAAGAGGGAAGGGAGTAAGTCTTGATCTGGAGGAAGTTTTAATTGCACTAGGCATAAGCGCAATATCAAATCCGGCCGCACAGATGGCTCTTGAAAAATTAAAGGAAATGGAGGGATGCGAAGTTCACATTACTCACATTCCGACACCGGGAGATGAAGCCGGGCTGAGAAAACTCGGTGTGCATCTAACCTGCGATCCCGATTTTTCATCTAAAAGTCTGTTTATTAATTGAATTTTTTTTAGTGATTAAACTGAAAGATGGATGCAAATTTCGGATCCGTGAAGGTTCTACTAAAATGATAAACGTCAGAATTTCAAAGCAACTTTTCGAAAAAAATAAATTTCACTTGACATAACGAAAGTTGGGTATCTTGATTTATCTGAAATTCTTTGTGAAGTTAACCGAAAAAATCTCCATTACATGGTGATAAATAACTTAGATTTTAATTAAATAGTATAGCTTTAAATAATTATATAAAAAGAATTTATGAGTTTCTATTTCCATCTTATTCTATTATTATTTTCCGTGTGGATTTTAGAGCAAACCTCCTTTAGCCAGCCTGAAGATGTTAATCCGCAACTGATGTTGAATGAAAAAGGGTACTACGAAATGCAAGGTCTTAACGTGATGCTTTTTGATGATTTTTATCCTGAAGGTCATCAAGGAGGATTAACAATAATTCAGAACGGCAGCCGGGTGGCAGCCAATGGCGATATAAGGCTTGAGCAGGCGCCGGGACAGTGGACTCCGGTTCCTTCCTTGGGTAAAAAAAGTGTCGATAGAAATAACGGAATAATCAGCGTTAAACTTTCATATCCCGATTCAACCAAAAATAAAAAGGGTTTTAATCCGATCGATTATCCCGAATTACAATTTACATACACCATCAAAACCGAAGCAGTCGGGAATAATATAAAATTGACCGTTGATCTTGAAGAACCGCTGCCGGGCGATTGGATCGGTAAAGTTGGTTTTAACCTGGAGCTGTTTCCCGGGATCTATTTTAATGAACATTACTTGATGGATAATAAACCAGGAATATTTCCTCTTACATTTAATGGCCCGGTAATTTTAGGATCAAAAGGGGATTTACAGATTACTTCATTAGGAGTTGGGAAAGAATTAATTATTGCAGATGGAAATCCTCTAAAAAAAATTTTAATCACCAGTAAGAAAAATGAACTGGAATTACTTGACGGCAGGGCATTTCATAATAACGGCTGGTTTATTGTGCGGTCGAATATCCCCCGGGGAGCATCCGCAAATGCAATTGAATGGATTATTTCTCCTAATGTAATTCCAAATTGGAAATATAAACCTGTTATCCAGGTTTCACAGGTCGGATATCACCCTAATCAGGAAAAGTTTGCAGTTATTGAGCTGGATAAAAATACAGAGAACTTTGAATCTGTAAAGCTGCTGAAAATTAATAAGGACTCAATTGTATCCGTTCTAGAAAATAAAAGCGCATCGGCATGGGGAAATTTTCTAAGGTATAAATATTTACGATTTGACTTCAGCAGTATAACCGGAGAGGGAATTTACAAAATCAAATATGGAGAAATCGAATCGAATGAGTTTCAAATTAAAAAGGATATTTTCAGCAGGCATGTCTGGCAGCCGACCTTAGAATATTTTCTGCCTGTGCAAATGTGCCACATGAGAATCGAGGACAGGTATAAAGTCTGGCACGGGCTCTGCCATATGGATGATGTCCTCATGGCACCGCTCAATCATAATCATTTTGACGGCTATTACCAGCATGGATCTACTTTAACAAAATTTGACTCAGGCGAGCATATTCTGGGCCTTAACATCGGCGGGTGGCATGATGCCGGCGATTACGATTTAAGGATTGAATCCCAGGCAAGAACAGTTTATAAGCTTTCGCTCGCTTATGAGTTTTTTAAAAATGATTACGATGAAACAACAATTAATCAGCAGACAAGAACCGCCGATCTTCATAAACCCGACGGGATTCCGGATATACTGCAGCAAATTGAACACGGACTGCTTTCAATCGTCGGCGGATATGAATCAATGGGGAGATTGTACAGGGGAATTATTTCTCCGACATTAAAGCAATATGTTCACCTTGGTGATGCCGCGGCTATGTCGGATAATCTAATCTATAAAGAGAATGAAAAAGATCCCATTTTTAATAGGGAATTGCCGAAAGACGACAGGTGGGTTTTTACCGAAATAAATCCAAGAAGGGAACTTTACACGGCTCAGGTACTTGCATTTGCAAGCATGATTATGAAAGAATATAACCCCGTCTTATCCGGGAAATGTTTACAAATTTCAGAAAAGATTTTCCTTAATGATTCCTCAGGTTTTTTGAAAAACAAAATCAATACAGCCGCAGAGCTGTATCTCGCAACATCCAAAAAAGAATATGAAAAAATAATTTTGGAAAATGCAGATTCCATTAGGGGCGACATAACTTTTTTCAGCGAAGTAATCGGAAGAGTCACTAAAAAATTAAACAATAAAGATTTCACGGAAAAAATGGAATATGGAGCACGGCAGTCATTTCAAAGAACTGCCGAAGAACAGAAAGAAAATCCCTACGGTGTTCCGTATAAACCTTTTATATGGGGGGCAGGATGGGGGATCCAGGAATTCGGATTAGGACAGTTATTTCTCCATCTAGGTTTCCCGGAAATTTATTCAACAGAGTATGCGTTCAATGCAATGAACTTTGTTCTGGGATGTCATCCCGGTGAAAATACTGCTTCATTTGCTTCAGGTGTCGGAGTTAATTCTTTAACAGTCGCTTACGGTGTAAACAGGGATGAATGGTCCTACATTCCGGGCGGAGTTGCAAGCGGCACTTCATTGATCCGGCCGGACCTTCCCGAACTGAAAGTCTGGCCGTATCTCTGGCAGCAGACTGAATATATTATAGGCGGAGGAGCATTAGATTATATGCTGCTGGTAATGGCAGCAGATTATTTATTAAATAAAAAAACGGAATAATCTGAAAAATTTTTATACCATTTTTATAATTATTCTTTATTCATGTAAAAGGACGGGGGCATATGAAAGGGAAAATCTATTTAATAGATCTTCTATCAATATTTATTACAATTGTTTCCTTTACCGGTAACGGATTCTGCCAAGGGATTAATTTGGATAAAGAGAATATGAAACAAAAAGATCTTATCCACAAAGTAAAAACGGCAATGTTTATCATGCAGCGGGCAACATGGGAGCAGGGAGTTGCAATGCAGGCGATGCTGGAATTAGGAGAGGAAGAAATAGTTATATTAATGGCGAAGGATGCGGTGCTGCGTCAATCCCCGGATGGCAGACTTGCAATGCTCGGCGAGGAGTTTGCATTAAGCGACGCTGCTTCGCCGGGCGAAGCGGTTTTGTGGGCCGCTAAAAAAACCGGCGATTCAACATTGATGAACGGCTTTAATAAAATGCTCGATTATATTTTAAATAAAGCACCGAGAGATAAGAACGGAATCATTTATCATTTTACAAATGTTCCCCAGATATGGAGCGATATAATTTATATGCTTCCGCCGTTCTTAGCAGCGGCCGGAAAATATAATGAAGCCGTTAAGCAAATTGAAGGAGCGCGAAGCTATTTGTGGAATCCTGATAAGAAATTATTATCTCATATGTGGGATTGTGAAAAAGGGGAATTTGTCAGAAAAGATTTTTGGGGAGTAGGAAACGGATGGTCCGCCGCCGGTATAACAAGAGTAATTTTTGCTCTTCCTGAATCAATGCAGACCGAGAAAAAGAAACTTATAGGATATGCAAAAGATATCATCGACGGCTGTTTGGCTTACATGCGGAATGACGGATTGTTCCATAATATTGTCGATAATCCTGATTCTTTTATTGAAACTAATTTATCCCAGATGCTTGCCTATTCCATTTACAAAGGAATAAAAGGAGGCTGGCTTGATAAGAGTTATAAAGAAAAAGCAGATAAAATGAGAGAAGCTGCTCATAAAAAAGTTGATGAATTAGGATTAGTTCAGGGTGTCTGCGGATCACCTGAATTTGATCATCCAGGAACTGCAACTGAGGGGCAGGTCTTTTTTATTTTAATGGAAACAGCTTATAATGAATTGATCATTCAATAAAAGGTGTAATTCTGAATAACCATATGATTATTAGACTGAGTTGGAATAATCTCCCGTTTTTAACAGGAACATTTAAGATCAGAGATTTATGGGAGAAAAAGGATATCGGAAAAACAGATATTAACTTCAGCCGGAATATTCCTCCTCATGATGTTGTCTTAATAAAACTAACGCCTGTTAAATAGGAAATATCTTGAAGCAAAAAGTAAAAATCGGAATTGTGGGGATGGGCTTTATTGCAGATTTCCATTTTAAAGCATTTAAAAAGAATTCCGATGCTGAAATAATCGGAATGACCCAGGATTTTTACGGTGATAAAAATAAAATGGAACAAATGCGGAAGCAGCTGCACAGAAAATGTGCGGAATGGAAGATAAAAGCGTACAATAATTTTGATGAAATAGTTAAAGATCATAATATTGATGCACTTATTATAGGAAGCATAAATCCTTATCATTTTGAACAAATAAAAAAAGGTTTGGCAAATAACAAGCATCTTCTTGTTGAAAAACCTGTTGTTACCGACTTCTCACATCTTAAAATTATTAAAGAACTCAGCGCAAATAGCAAGCTGAAAATTTTTCCTGGTCATAACTTTGTTTATAGAAATGCATTAATAAAAGCCAAGGAATTGATTGATAAAGGAAAACTGGGAAAAATTATTCAAGGTTCATTCATTGTCACCCATACAATTAGTAAAGCTCATTCAACAGGCTGGCGTGCGAAGAAGGAACTTTCATGCGGAGGCGCCCTGATGGACAGCGGGCATCATGTTGTTTATCAGTCAATTTATCTTTTAGGAAAGCCGGCGAAGCTTCAGGCATTTAAATCAAAAATGATTTTAAAACATATGGATGGGGAAGACACCGCGCAGATTAATCTTCTTTATCCGGATGATTCTGTTGCAGTAATTATGCAGTCTTGGGGATCTAATTTCGGAAAAAGCATTAATGGAATCAGGATATTCGGAAATAAAGGCGAATTGGCGGTAACCGATGCGCTCTATTTTAATGGTGAAAAAATTGAACCGGATGTGGATTACGAAAATTCTTTCGTCAACCAGGCAAAAGCTTTCACAGATTTTATTCTGTATGATAAACAGCCGCTTTCAGATTTGAACGATGCGGAAGATACACTAAAAATTATTTACGCCGCATATGAAAGTGCCGAAAAAGATCTTGTTGTGAAATTATAATCACTTATTTTAGAAATATAATTGTAAAAAATATAGAGAGGAAAAGTCCATTGAAAAAATTATTAACATTTGGGATAGTATTATTGTTATTGAGCGGTTTATCCTTTGCTCAATCACCCGTGCCGGATAATGCAGTGCTTGAAAAGATAGCGGATGGTTTTGATTTTGTTGAAGGTCCTGTATGGGATGATACATTGGGTTTGCTTTTTTCGGATCTTCAAGGAAATGCAATTTATAGATGGACCGAGGAGGACAGCGCTGTTATTTACCTGAGTCCGTCGGCAAATTCAAACGGACTTGCATATGATTCATCAGGGCAGCTGATAATAGCTCAAACCGGTTTGCGTAGAGTTGCACTTCAAGATTCTAACGGTACAATTGTTTCTATAGCCGATACATTCGACGGGAAAAAATTAAACAGCCCCAACGACCTGGCAGTTAAATCCGACGGCTCAATCTTTTTCACCGATCCGCCTTTTAATATTCCCAGCGGCCAGCAGCAGGAATTATCTTTTTCCGGAATTTTTAGAATAAGTCCTTCCGGGGACCTTCAGCTTCTGGACAATACGTTGAATCTACCCAATGGAATTTGTTTTTCTCCCGATGAATCGAAACTTTATGTGAATAATTCACAGGCAAGAGTAATTTATGTTTGGGATGTTGAAGATTCCACAATAAACAATAAAAGAGAATTTGCCAGGATTACACCACAGGGATACGCCGACGGTATGAAAGTGGATTCCGGCGGAAATTTATTTTGTACCGGTCCACTGGGTGTGTGGGTGTTTTCTCCCGACGGTGATTTATTAGATACTATAAGGATAACTGGATCTTCCCCCTCAAACTGCAATTGGGGCGATGCCGATAGGAAAACCTTATATATTACAGCCGGCAGTAATGTTTACAGAATTAGATTAGAAGAAACTTTAGATGTAAAGGATAGAGGTGAGCTTCCTGGTGAAATTGAGTTATTTCAAAACTATCCCAATCCTTTTAATCCCGCTACTAATTTCGGGTTTAGAATTTCCGAAAGCGGAACTCTTTCATTAAAAATATACGATGTGTTGGGAAATGAAATTTCAACAATCATAGAAGGTGAATTCACACCGGGAGAATATTACTTTCCCTTTTCTGCCGATGTTCTGTTATCAAGCGGTACATATTTTTATCAATTACAATCGGTAGATTTTATCCAGACAAAAAAATTAATTTTCATGAAATAAATATTAAAACCGTTGTTTTAGATTAAATAAAAACATACTTTAGACGTAATAGAACTCATTTTGAACAGGATATTTGCGGTTAACATATTGAGAAAATGTGAGTTTCTGGAGGTAGATATTAAGAATATTTAAAATACCTCTTTTGGAAAAAAGTGTGGAAGACAGTGAACTAATCAAATTGATAAGGGAGGGTGATCAGGAAGCCTTTAAAAATTTTTATTGTAAATATTTTAAAATGCTTGTCCGTTATGCCTGGTACCGGACCGGTTCAATTGAAATCTCCCGTGATTTGGTTCAGGAAATATTTTTCAAGCTGTGGATAAAAAGAAACTCATTAAACCCCCAAAAATCTGTTAAAGCCTACCTTTATAAATCCCTAATAAATTCAATAATAGATCATAAGAATTTAAGCTCTTCAAAAGCAATTTCTCTGGATAATATTAAAAATATAAGTAATGAACCTTCCATTGAATCAGATATTGATCTTCAAAATGCTGTTAATAAACTCCCAGAAAAATTAAAGACCGTTTATATTTTAAGCAGATTAGAAGGTTATAAATATTCTGAAATAGCTGAAATATGCAATATTTCGGTAAAAGCAGTGGAAAAAAGAATGACAGGCGCTTTTGAACTTTTAAAGAAACTCTTTTACGGCTATTCATCTAAGTAGGGTTTTTTCCTTTTCAACCGTATTATTATTAAGAGGTAATAATGAAATCTAAGATCGATAACAGATTTAACAAGCTGTGCGTCAAAGCAGTCACCGGCAATATTACTGAAGATGAACAAAGATTGCTTAATAATTGGTTATCTGAATCGGCTGAAAATAAGAATGAATTTGAAAGAATTCAGGCAATCTGGATTAAAAGCGACTTAAAGGATTTTCCCACACTGCCTGATACTGCAGAGGAATGGAATGAGCTTGATGCCAGGATAAGAAATTATGGTAGTAAAGAAAAAACAAAAACTGCAGAACAAAAGAAATTGGAATCAGGCATTACGTTTTTATCCGGCTTCAAGTTTAAACCGGTTCTGTCAGCGGCTTTAGTAATTATTTTTTTTATAAGCATTATGATTTTATGGAACCTGGAAATGGGCAAACCTGATTTAAAATTAATAGCCACTGAAAATAAGCAGCATAAGGAGATCAATTTATCGGATGGTTCTCATCTTCTGCTGAACAGCGGAAGCACCGTGCAGTTTCCGGAATCATTTGATGAAAAAGAGCGGAAAATAAGTTTAAAAGGGGAAGCATTTTTTTCAGTAGCCAAAGACAAGCGTCCTTTTATAATTCTTACTGATAATGCAGCAGTTACTGTTTTGGGTACCAAGTTTAATGTCCGCTCGAGAGATGGAAAAACTCAAGTGTATGTTAAGGATGGGAAAGTAAATTTAGCACAGCAGAATTTAAATGAAGCCGGTGTTGTTTTATCAAAAGGTGAATTAAGTTCAGTTATAAAAAATGGGGTGCCGGCTCCTCCTGTTGCAGCCGATCCTGATCCGCAGCTTGGATGGATTGAAGGGAAGCTGGTATTTAATCATACTCCATTGCCCGAAATTGTTGAGGAAATTGAGAGATTCTATGACGTTGAAATATTTCTTCAGGGTAACAGGTTAGAATCACACTCTCTGACGGGATCCTTTAAGAGCAGTAAAATTGATAATGTCCTCGGCATGATTTGCCTTGCATTGGATCTTGATTACAGCAGGCAGCCTGCCGCAGACAGGCAGTCATTAAATGAAAAAGAACAATATATAATTAAGCATAAAAATTTTTAGTAATTAAATATTAATAATTCCTTGTAAGGAGGAAATAAAATGAAAAAATATATTTATCCGGTTGCAGCAATGTTTTTGTTCATATCTCTTTCGTGCGGATATAATTTGGTAAACGATAATTATACACCGCCTGTTCAAAAAAACCATCCCAGACTGCTCTATCCTAAAATTGCACAAGAGAGAGCGTTTTCGGGGGATATTAAAGCAGTAGTATTAGTTACAAAAGAGGGCATTGTTGATAAAGTAGATATAATTCAGCCGTCCGGCCATGATGTACTGGATAATTCCGCAGTCCAGTACTGCAAAAGTTTGGTTTATACGCCTGCAAAAAGAAACGGTGAAGCTGTTCCTTCAAGAGTTATGCTTGCCTTGAAATTCAATCTGGCCAATCCTAATTGGAATGTCAAAGAATATATTTTCGATGTTAACGACTTGTACAGCGATATAGAAAAACTGGAAGGATCGGAAAGAACAGAAGCTCAGCGGGAAGTTCTTTTAAAGCATAATGAATTCATAATGAATATGCAGGATGCTTTAAATTTTAATGCTGCTATTAAAGATGTTATAATGCAGAATATAGCAGATGAATGGAAGGAAGGATGGAATGCATGGCCGCTTTCATTCCTTCTTTATCACGATTTCATTCAGCGTTACCCGGATTACGACAGTTTAGCTGTAGTGAGAGCACAGTTAAAGAAAGCAGCACAGGAAGATATTCAGTACATTACTAATTCAACTACCGAAAATCCTGTTGCAGAAAAACAAAAAGAAGACACTATCTCAAAAATCAAACGCTTTGTCGAAATAAATTATCCCGATATTACGCTGAATGATCTTAGTCTTGAAGCCCAGATAAAGAGCATGTAATAAATTAAAGAATAAAAATGTTCAGAGTCTCTTTTTTTGCAGTATTGATTTCGGTGCAGGTGTTTTCTCAGCTGCAGGAAAGCAGTCAAAACCTTACTCTGAGATTTAATGATCAGCCGTTGAGGACCGTATTAAATGAAATTAAAAATAAAACTGGAATAAGTTTTATTTATAATGATGATCTGGTCGATAAAATAACTGTTACAGGCAGTTTTGAAAACAATGCTCCTGAATATGCAGTAAAAAACTTACTTGGTAAATACGGAATTGCATATAAGATTTTTGAACAGAATTCCTTTGTTCTCTTTAAGCGGGAAGGA
The DNA here is from genome assembly GCA_036824595.1 of Ignavibacteriaceae bacterium. Taxonomy (GTDB): domain Bacteria; phylum Bacteroidota; class Ignavibacteria; order Ignavibacteriales; family Ignavibacteriaceae; genus DATKLQ01. The sequence goes on along the minus strand of DAISZW010000031.1, from coordinate 4,619 downwards.
GCAAGGGAACCAAAAAAAATCTATAAAGCTACATTGATTGAACAGCCGGTTCCCGACATTAACCCGGCTGTTCTTATATCGAAACCAAAAATGATAGCGAATGTAAATCCCGTTTATCCTGCCGAAGCAGTTAAAAATAACATTGAAGGGAATGTCAATTTAAAGCTCTTCATTACAAAAGAGGGGAATATCGGTAAGACATACTTAGTCAGTTCATCCGGCTCCTCAATACTTGATTCTGCCGCGGTTCGGCATACAAGTAAGTTAAAATTTTTTCCTGCCCTAGAAAACGGGAAACCTAAAAATGTCTGGATATCAATGATCTTCAAATACCAGATAACCGGCAAAAACAATAATCCTATTAAGAAATAGTTGCAAATTAAAAGGAATCACCAATCTTCTCATATTTCATTTTATAAACGGGGTTAAAATGAAAAGCCCTTTCCTCTGTCTCTTCCAACTCAAATCGGAATTAAATTAAATGAGGATTCTCAATATTAAAAAATTTACATAACGTAAAACTTTACAGTTGTAATAGTTGTAATGGGTTTAAATTGTTCAAAAAATACTGTAAATGAACCGACTGAGCCGGCACCAAATAACTCGATTATCGATTTAAGCAGAACCGAGCAGATAATCAGAGGTTTTGGCGGAGTTAATATGCCGGGGAGTTAAATTGATTATTGTAGGAGATTAAGAAATCTTCTATTCCTGAAGAAGCAGTTATGAATAAGGAGCATGAACATAACGCCGAAATTCAAAGTTTTCCGGTCATTAATATATTCAGTAAAATTTTGTAAATTCCAATAACTATTTTTCCTGTGCCATTATTCTTTTACTTGCAATTCTTGGTTATTCATTTCATTAAGCTTAATAATATTTTTAGAGAGGAAATCTGCATATATGAAAGACAATTACTCAAGAAAAGAATTTTTAAAAATAGTGGGTTTGGGAGCTGCTGCTTTATCATTTCCCGGCTACAATGCATTTGCGGATTCTTCATACAAACCAAAAATCGGGATTCAGCTTTATACTATACGAAAAGAAATTGAAAAAGATTTTGAAGGGAGCGTGAAGCAAATTACCGCTATCGGTTATGCCGGTGTAGAAACTTATTTTTTACCTGCAGAAATTTCTCTTGAAAGAGCAAGCAAATTATTCAGAGATTTAGGATTAACCATCTTTGCAATGCACGCGGAACTTCCTGTAAAAGAAAATAGAGATGCTGCCTTGAAAATGGCCGATGCATATAATTGCGATCTTGTAGTTTATCATGGCTGGCCCCAGAACGATAGATATAAAAATATTGATATGATTAAAAAGACGGTTGAGGTTTATAATGAAATATCCTCCTTTTTGAAATCAAAAGGATTGAAGTTCGGGCTGCATAATCACTGGTTTGAATTTGAAAAAAATGATGACGGCATTTACCCATTTTACTATCTGCTTGAAAATCTTGATAAATCAATTTTATTTGAAATAGACACCTATTGGGTTAAAACCGGCGGGCAGGATCCGGCAAATGTAGTTAAGGATTTCGGCAGCCGTGCTCCTCTGCTTCATATTAAAGATGGTCCGGCGGTTAAAGGTGATCCGATGTACAAGCATGTTCCGGCAGGTCAAGGATCTCTCGATTTTTCTGCGATAGTTAAGGCCGGCGGAGAAAATATTAAATGGATGATAGTCGAATTTGATGAATATGAAAAAGATATTTTCGAAGGAATAAGGGAAAGTTATGCTTATCTTACAAGAAACGGACTTGCTGAAGGTAAGGTATAGTTTTCTAATAAAACTTTTTCGAATTCATTTTACCTTTGAATTAATTGAAGATATTTATTACTTCAAAAAAGGAATACAGTGAAAGTTTTATTTATAGGCGGCACCGGAAATATATCCGCTTCACTCAGCAGATTGTGCATTGAACAGGGAATTGATTTATACCTTCTTAACCGCGGAACCAGAAATGTTAAAATTGACGGGGCTAAGATAATTACATGCGATATATCAAACCCTGATCAGGCAAAAAAATCTCTTGAAAAACACAGCTGGGATGTTGTAGTAAACTGGATAGCCTTTTTGGAAAAAGATATTGAAAGAGATATTAATTTGTTCCGCAATAAAACACGTCAATATATTTTTATCAGTTCCGCCTCTGTTTACCAAAAACCTCCCTTGCATCCCGTGATTACAGAATCCACTCCACTTTACAATCCATTCTGGGATTATTCCCGTGCTAAAATTTCCTGCGAAGAGAGATTAAATAAAGCATACAGGGATGAAAATTTTCCGGTCACTATTGTCCGCCCTTCGCACACATACGATATAGTCATTCCCGTACCAATAGGAGGATGGACCGAATACACTATCATCGACCGGATGAAAAAAGGAGAGAAAATAATTGTACACGGAGACGGAACCTCATTATGGACGGTTACTCATGCAGAAGATTTTGCCAAAGGTTTCTACGGTTTATTAGGCCATCAGCAGGCTATCGGACATTCATTCCATATTACTTCGGATGAAAGTCTTACCTGGAATCAGATTTATCAGGCAATAGCAGATGCTGCAGGAACGGAAGCAAATTTAGTTCACATTTCTTCCGAGTTTATTTGTAAATGCGATAATTCATTTACCGGGAATTTACTAGGTGATAAATCGTATAGTGTAATTTTTGATAATACAAAAATCAAAACCTTTGTCCCCGGATATAAAGCTTTGATTCCTTTCAATCAGGGGATAAAAAAAACACTGGCCTGGTTCGAAGCAGATCCGAAAAGGATGATAATAAATGAACAAACCAATGCATTGATGGATAAAATAATAAATGCCTATGAGGGGAAGAATCCATCATTATCCATTTAATGAGTAAAAAAATTTAGGAGAACTGACTTAGCCGAAAATTCATTACCCTATTCTTAAATAAGAATAAATTTTAAATATTTCAAAAAAATGGAAAGCTAATGAATCGACGTGATTTTATTAAAAAAAGCGCAGGTACTGTTGCTGTTTTATCGCTTCCGGGAATAGTGACCGAACCGCTTCCTCAGCGAAAAAAAATAATCGAAAAATTTCCCAGGTATAAAGGATTTAATCTTACGCAAAAAATGGGGGGACCTAGAAAAAAGTTTGAAGAAGAGGACTTTGAAATCATGGCTGATTGGGGTTTCGATTTTGCAAGAATACCAATGTCCTACTGGACCTGGTCTTTCGTGGATGACTGGTATAAAATTAATGAAGATGTACTTAAAGATATCGATGAAGTTGTAGAATTCGGGAAACAATATAATGTTCATATTAATTTAAACTTCCACCGTATACCGGGATACTGCATAAACGGGCGAGACCGTGAACCTTTTGATCTATTCGAAGATACGCCTGAAAATATGCAGAAAGCGCTCGATGCTGCAGTCTATCATTGGAAATATTTTTCAAAGCGCTATAAAGGAATACCTAATACAAGGCTGAGCTTCGATCTTATAAATGAACCTCCCAAAAGAACAGATGTACCGCGGTATATTGAAATAATCCGTGCATTAGTTCATGGAATTAAAGAAGAAGATCCGGAACGTTTAATTATTGCAGACGGAATAGAAATCGGCAGATATCCGGTTTTAGGAGTTGAAGATCTGATAACTGTTCAAAGCACTCGCGGTTATGATCCGATGAGCGTAAGCCACTATACTGCTACATGGGTTCCTAAGGATGAATTTGAAACATTTAATTTTCCTACATGGCCAATTTTAGGAGATAACGGCAAGCTCTGGGACAAGGAAGCATTGAGAGCCAAATTAATCGATTCGTGGAAACCTGTTGTTGATAAAGGTGTTCAGGTGCATGTCGGCGAATGGGGCTGCTTTAATAAAACTCCTCATGATGTTGCAATTAGATGGATGCAGGATATTCTTTCACTCTGGAAAGAAGCCGGATGGGGGTATGCAATGTGGAATTTGAAAGGAACTTTTGGAGTGCTTAACAGCGAACGCGGTGATGTAGCTTATGAAAATTATAAAGGCCATAAGCTTGACCGCAAAATGCTTGAACTTCTGAAAGAGTATTAACCTTTTTTTATCTAGTAGAAAAATTAATTCGCCTATTAAAGAATTTTCCATCTGCAATGAGTAAAGGACGTTTAGAAGCTTTCAGCGATGCCGTAATTGCAATCATTATTACCATAATGGTTCTTGAATTGAAAGTGCCTCATGGTGTTGATTGGCATGCTTTGCTTCCCTTACTCCCGAAGTTTCTCAGTTATGTTCTTAGTTTCGTTTTCCTCGGGATTTATTGGAATAACCATCACCATCTCTTCCAAACCGTAAAGCATGTAAATGGAAGAACACTCTGGGCAAATATGAATCTGCTTTTCTGGCTGTCCTTAACTCCGTTTGTTACAGGATGGATGGGTGAAAATAATTTTGCAAGTTTTCCCGTGGCGCTTTACGGAATAGTGTTGCTGTGCGCTGCAATTTCATACTATATTTTAACTCTTACCTTAATCTCGCAGCATGGAAAGGATTCTACAATAGCAGCTGCACTTGGCAAAGATTACAAAGGAAAAATTTCCATCATAATCTATGTCGCGGCAATCTTGATTTCTTTTATTAATTCACTAATCTCAGGCG
>DAISZW010000030.1:0-24486 GCA_036824595.1 Ignavibacteriaceae bacterium | reverse complement strand
GAAGTCCGAATAAATTAAAATGGTTGATCATGAAGGTGCCTGACAAAACAATTAATCAGCCTAAAAATGATAATGACATCAGTGGAACTTCCGGCTGGTCTATTATGCATTTGTATTCGCAGAAAAGGAGCTCATGGACTTTAAATTTCTTAAACAGATTACTGTTTAAAATAAAATCATAAAAATTGATCATATAATTTCAATATTTTAGGGATTGCAGTAAAAAAATATATAAAAATCCTGAAGCCGAAACATTTTTGAGTTCTTTAATTTCAGAAAAGTGTGATAAAGGCGAAACAGGAATTCTTCTTTTATTGAAATTTTCTTCGATTCATGGTAACATTTAACGCAATAGACATTCTCATCATAATTTTTTTCTTCCTTTCGGTAATTGCAATCGGATACTGGGCAGGAAGAAAAGATCAGCTTTCTGCCGCCGATTATCTTTTATCCGGGAGAAAAGTAAGTCTGACTCTTTTTGTTTTAACGAATGTCGCCACATGGTACGGGGGAATACTCGGAGTAGGGGAGTTTACTTACCGCTACGGACTGCTTGCATGGTTTACTCAAGGATTTCCTTACTACATATTTGCTTTTCTCTTTGCATTATTCTTTGCAAAAAGAATACGTCTTGCATCGTTGTTTACAATTCCCGATAAAATATCCGGAACATACGGAAAAAAAGCCGGTCTGTTTTCTGCAATTTTAGTTTTCGTTTTGGTTTCGCCGGCTCCTTACCTGTTAATGACAGGGAATCTGATCTCGCTGATTTTCGGAACCGGAGTTTTTCTAAGCCTGGTTATAGGTATTGTTCTTTCGGCGGCTTATTTATTCAAGGGAGGATTCAGATCGGATGTTTACACCGATGTTATTCAATTCTTTATAATGTTCGCCGGATTTATCCTGATATTTTTTACAGCCTCAAGCAGATTCGGGGGATTTGAATTTTTATCATTTAATCTGCCCGAAAATCATTTAAGATTTACCGGCGGAGCTTCCCCGGTTTTTATAATTGTTTGGTTCTTGATTGCACTTTGGACCTTTGCAGATCCCGGTTTTCATCAAAGATGTTATGCTGCAAAAGACGGAAACACGGCTGTAAAAGGGATAATCATTTCTATTTTTTTCTGGATTTTATTCGATTTTTTAACCACATCAACCGGGCTGTTTGCGAAAGCTCTTCTTCCTGATATTGATCAGCCGGTTTTAGCCTTTCCGCTGCTTGCAGAGAAAATTTTGTCTCCCGGCTTAAAGGGATTTTTTTATGCGGCATTGTTTGCAACCATTATGTCTACGCTGAATTCATTTTTGTTTTTAAGCGCAACCACAGTAGGAAGAGATTTTATATTTAGGATTAAAAAATTTAATAAGGAAGAAAAATTAAAATCATATACGGTTTACGGACTTTTAATTTCGGGATCTGTTTCCGTCATTCTTGCCTGGGCCATTCCTTCAGTTATTGAAATCTGGTACACAATCGGTTCCCTTTGTATTCCGGGAATCATTTTAACTGTCGTAAGCTCATATTACGATAAGCTTAAGATTAATGATCAGATCATGCTGATTGAAATGATCTTGGCGGTATCTGTGAGCATCATTTGGTATTTTTTAAGAAAAGAATTTGGGGGCAGCATTCTTTATGAGATTGAACCGATGCTTGCAGGATTGTTTACTGCGGTTTTAATTCACTGCATAGGATTAATAAAAGAAATGAAAAATAAGAAAAATTCTGTTTGAATAACTTTTTTTGCGTGCAACAAGAATCTTTAATAACAGTTTTACATCCTTTTAATGCTTTTTCTTATCTTCTTTCCGCCTTTTCATAACTGAAAATATTACCGATGCGGTTAATACCGTTACAATTACTGCCAGTGAAATTACAACAGGTATCTCAATAAAATCCGAAAGGAGCATTTTAAATCCCACAAATGCAAGGACAACGGCAACACCGTATTTTAAATAAGTAAAAAGATCAACGATGCCGGCTAATGCAAAATAAAGAGCTCTTAAACCGAGGATTGCAAAAATGTTTGAAGTTATAATTATAAATTCATCTCTTGTAATTGCAATAATAGCGGGAATGGAATCTACAGCGAAGACAATATCTGTTGATTCTATCAGCAGTAAAGTAAGTAAGAGTGTAGTTGCATATATTTTCCCATTCTTTTTAATAAAAAAGCGTTTTCCGTGGTAACTTGAATCAACTTTAAAATATTTTGTTGCGAATCTTACAAGCGGGTTTCTATCCACCTCTACTTCATGTTCACCGCCGAATGCCATCTGGTAAGCCGCAAAAAGAAGAATGGTGGCAAACACATAAATAATAGGGTGGAACAATTTTATTAATCCGACGCCAAGGAAGATAAAAATTATTCTAAAAACTACTGCGCTTAATATTCCCCACTTCAGAATCAGCGGCTGGTTTTCGCCGGAAACCCTCATTTTTTTAAATATCAGGAGGAAAACAAAAAGATTGTCAACCGAAAGAGAGTATTCTATCAAATAGCCTGTTAAAAATTCAAGGGCTTTGATATGACCGTTATCGAAATAGAAGTAGATAAAAATATTAAAAAGAAGTGCTGTTGAAATCCATACCCCGCACCAGAGCAGGCTGGTCTTTAATGAAATTTTTCCCTTTCTGTGGTCGGTTACATATATATCAACAAAAAAAATAAATGTTACTACAACGGAAAAGATAATCCAGAATATATATTGATTCACAAAAAACTCTATTTGAAATAAGTACCTAGAAAAACAATAATTTTTTTAATAAGAACTGCTATTCAATAGATTTATTAAAAAATCTATTCTGTAAAATTCCCCGGAAATTATTTACTCTTTTGCGGTCACATTACGGCAATAAAATTCCTGCCGCAAGAACAGTTGTCCATAGGCCGTTTTTATCGCCTTCGGCGGACTGTGTAATGTTGAAAGTTCTGACTATTTTACCCGACATCTTGTAAATATCTTCCCTCTCGCTCCAGTCTTTATTTGCATCGAACTCAACGCCTAAAGTGGTAGCAAGCATTGTTGCGGCAAGATCTTCTGCATATTCGCCGGCTATTTTTTCCGTCTCGCCGAATGGATGATGCTCCGATAAATACCCGTACATGGAATTGTCTGCCGGAAGAGCAACGCCGATTGAAGCAGCAATTAACCTGTTAGGTTCGTTTGTTGAGTTGCGCGCCATTACAGAAAAGGTGATCTGCCCCGGTGCGATCTCCTTCAGCCCTTCTTCTTTAGGTATTCTTCTGCAGTTTGTGGGGAAGATACTGCTTACCGTTACAAGGTTGCAAATTTCTATGTTTGCATTTCTTAAGGCGAGCTCAAAAGAAGTTAAATATTCTTTGTGCCTGCCTACCCCTTTGGTAAAGAAAATTTTTGTCGGTACATACAAATTCTCATCTCCTTTCCTTTTTTGATTCTCTGTATGTTTATTTTATTAATTTAATGAACTTTCTTTTTCCTACTTTCAAAATTTTTTCATTATCAAGCTTAATGGATTCAGTTGTATCATCAACTCTTCTGCCGTCAATATAAACTCCTCCCTGGGATACGAGCCTTCTGGCTTCATTTTTTGACGGTGCAAAATTTACTTTAACTATCAAATCTAATATACCGATTTCACTTCCAATATTTGAAAATTTAAAAACAGGAATTTCATCAGGGATTTCTTTTTTCACAAATATCTTGTCAAATTCCGCTTCCGCTTCAACTGCTGCTTCTTCATTATAATAGGTTGCAACTAGTGTTCTTGCAAGTTCTCTTTTAAAATCGCGCGGATTTACTTTTTGTCCGTTTATTTTGTCCGAAATTTCTTTCAGCTTTTCATTGGAAACATCGGTTGCGAGCTCGAAATAATTATAGATTAAATTATCCGGAATCGATAAAGTCTTCCCGTAAATTTCTTTCGGAGATTCCGATATACCGATAAAATTGTTGTAGGATTTACTCATCTTTTCAACACCGTCGGTTCCCGGAAGCAGCGGCATAGTAATTATTACCTGGGGTTCCATTCCGTGCTCCCTCTGGATGTCGCGCCCAACAAGCAGATTAAACTTTTGATCGGTTCCGCCGAGTTCGATATCGCTTTCAATTGCAACCGAGTCCATTGCCTGCGCGAGAGGGTAGAGAAGCTCGTGCAGACTTATAGGTTCGGCAGCCTTCATTCTTTTTGTAAAGTCATCTCTTTCAAGCATTCTTGCTACGGTATACTTCGATGCAAGTTTTATTACATCTTCAAAATTCATTTTACTTAACCATCCGGAGTTATAAACAATTTTGGTTTTTTCTTTATCAAGAATTTTGGATGCCTGCTCGAAGTACGATTTTGCATTCTCCCTTGTTTGTTCGAGAGATAATGGAGGACGAGTAATATTTCTTCCGGAAGGATCCCCGATCATGCCGGTAAAATCGCCGATGATTAATATTGCCTGATGCCCTAGAGACTGAAACTGCGAAAGTTTCCTAAGCACAACCGAGTGACCGATATGCAGATCCGGCCGGCTGGGATCGCAGCCCAGTTTTACATTTAAAGGTTTATTCTTTCGTAAAGATGCTTCTAATTTCTTTAAAAGATCTTCCTCCGGGATTATCTCTGATACGCCTCTTTTTATAAGCTCAAGCTGTTCCTTGATCGGGGGAAATTTCATTATTTGCAATTATAGATTATTTAGATATCGGCTTAGTGGTAAATTTAATATTTAATTCTTCTCTCTTGTTCTCTTTCAAAATCGCGCTTAGCAATAGTTTCTCTTTTGTCGTAAGACTTTTTTCCTTTTGCCAAAGCAAGTTCGACTTTTACTTTCCCTTTTTTGAAGTACAGCCTCAATGGAATAAGAGTAAGCCCTTTTTCTTTTACTTTACCTATTAATCTCCGTATTTCATTCCTGTTAAGGAGAAGTTTTCTGTCTCTTAAAGGATCGTGATTATTAATATTTCCCTGCTCATAAGCATTTATATGCGATCCGATCAGCCATACTTCGCCCTCTTTTAACGAAGCATAACTGTCAACCAGATTTGCCTTTCCTAGTCTTAAAGATTTTACTTCAGTTCCCTTTAATACGATACCGGCTTCATATACAGCCAGTATGGAATATTCATGCCTTGCTTTACGGTTCGTGGCAATATTCTTTTCCTTCTCCGGCTGCGGCTGGTCCTTATTTTCTTTGGGCATAGATCTAAAAAGATTAAAGCGAAAATTATTTTTATTGACTAATAAATGCAAGAAAAGCAAAAATAAAGTTTTTTTATTTCCTTGTTGTGCCTGTATTCTTCACGATTTTCACGCTATTGTGATCTTGTCAAGATATAAATCTTATTTATTTATTTGAAATTCTTGACATTCTTGTCCAAGAAAAATATATTTATGACATGAAATATTGGTTTACCAGGCTTTTAGTGGTTTTTGCTTTTATTTCGATAGCTTTTGCCGGAGCTTTCCTTGAAGACTTCCAGGCTAGTTCAGAGGGAGAAAACGTAAAGCTATGGTGGAAAACAGGTGAGGAAAAAGACGTAAGCTATTTTATTATACAGCGAAGTACTGCATCGAACGGCTTTACAAATCTTGCTACAATAATGCCTAAAGGAAGCAATTCATATTATTCATATATAGATGAAGCTACTTATAAAACAAGCGATATTGTTTTTACATACCGTTTATTGATAGTAGATAATAACGGAACAATAACCCGATCCACCGAAGTTCATGCCTCGCCTACACTTTCAGTACCAACTAGGACCTGGGGCAGCATCAAAGCAATGTTCAGGTAGACTTTTTTCTCTTCTTTTTTATAATCAGTATCCCATAATTTTTACAAAGGAATTTTTCTTTTAATCTTCCTTGTTTGTACTTTGCACCTTCCATTTTATTTATTTTAATAATGATTAAATCAGACGGCAGAATATACCTTGCATCCAAATCACCCAGAAGAAGAAGGCTGCTGAAACAGCTTAATCTAAAATTTAAAGTTATCGACGTGCATTATGCAGAGAAGTTTAAGAAGTATGAAAAACCCGCCGATACCGTGAAGAGGATTGCATTGGAAAAAATGGATAAAGCTAAGAAGTTCATTAATAACGGAATTATTATAACAGCGGATACAATTGTTGTAATCGATGACCGGATTCTCGGCAAACCAAGAAATGAGAAAGATGCAGAAAGAATTCTTAAAATATTAAGCGGCAAAACTCATTATGTTTATACAGGCTTCAGCTTGTTCAATCATAAAAATAAAAAGAGCATTACAGGATTCGAAAAAACAGGCGTTACTTTCAGGAATTTAGACGACAAAGAAATTCAATCTTACATCTCCACCGGAAGCCCGATGGATAAAGCCGGCGCTTACGGAATCCAGGATGATTTCGGAGCCGTATTTGTAAAAAAAATTAATGGTTGCTATTATAATGTTGTCGGTCTCCCTTTAACAAAATTGTACAAATCACTGCAGAGAATAGCAGGGTGATAGAGAAGCTTAAAAGAAAAATTCTGTTTATTATAGGAATTGCCGGGCTCGTTTACCTGGCGTTTGTTATTTATGCTGATTTCGGTCAGGTGGTAAATGCATTTGGTAAATTCAATTGGATCTTTATTCCAATACCGTTTTCCCTGGCGTTAATGAATTACTTGACCAGATTTTTTAAATGGGATTACTACCTTAAGATTTTAAATGTGAAAATAAAAAAGACTGATTCGCTTTCGATTTTTGCATCCGGACTGGTAATGAGTGTAACTCCGGGTAAAATGGGGGAGTTCTTAAAAGCTTATCTATTAAAGCAGATTACAGGAGAACCGATCAGCAAAACTGCTCCCATAATTTTTGTTGAACGTATTACGGATTTTGTTTCCCTCATTATAATTGCAATGGCCGGCGCTTATATTTTTGATTACGGAAGAATGATTGTAATAATGACCGGGATTTTCTTTTTAGTTTTATTAATCATCCTAAGCAATAAAAATTTTGCCCTGCCTCTAATAACCTTACTTGAAAAAAATAAATTTCTTGCAAGGTACATGGTCAGCATTCATAATGCTTACGAAAGTTCTTATCTAATGCTTAAGTTTATTCCGTTGATTTATATGACTTTCATCAGTCTAATTGCCTGGCTGTTTGAATGCTTTGCATATTATCTGATTCTTCTTAATTTTGGATTAGATGCCGGGTTAATGTGGGCATCCTTCAGCTATGCTTTTTCCACAATAGTAGGAGCAATAACAATGCTGCCTGGAGGCCTGGGCGTTACGGAAGGCTCTCTTACATTACTACTTATTAAACAAGGCGCATCCAGTGAGATTGCGGTGGCGTCAACTTTCATAGCAAGGGTTGTTACTTTGTGGTTTGCATTAGTTGTGGGAATAATCAGTGTTACTATTTATCAAAAGAGGTTTGGTAAGATAACTGCTCCAGTAAATCTTGAAAACAATATTTAAAGTTTGATGGAGAAATAATGGCAAAATACAAAAAGATCATCATTCCGGACGGCGAAAAGATTATCATTAAAGACGGAAAAATGAATGTGCCCGATAATCCGATCATTCCTTTTATTGAAGGGGACGGAACAGGCCCGGATATCTGGAATGCCTCCAAAATGGTTTTTGATTCCGCCGTTCAGAAATCTTTTAACGGTAGAAAGAAAATCGCTTGGATGGAAATTTATGCAGGGGAAAAAGCTTTACCAATATATGGTAAGAATAAATGGCTGCCCGATGAAACAGTTGAAGCAATTAAAGAATTTTCGGTTGCAATAAAAGGTCCCTTGACCACGCCGATCGGCGGAGGAATAAGAAGTTTGAATGTAGCGCTCCGCCAGATACTCGATCTGTTTGCATGTGTAAGACCGGTAAAATATTACTCAGGGGTTCCAAGTCCGGTTAAAGCACCGCAAAAGCTTAATATAGTTATCTTCCGGGAAAATACCGAGGATGTTTATTCCGGTATCGAATTTAAATCCGGCACAAAAGAATCGGATGATTTGATAAATTATCTGAATAAAAAATTCGGGAAAAATATAAGGAAACCTTCGGGAATCGGGATAAAACCGATGAGTGAATTCGGATCTGCCCGGCTTGTAAAAAAAGCTATTGAATATGCTAGGGATAATAAAAGAAAGAGCGTTACCCTTGTCCATAAAGGGAACATCATGAAATTTACCGAAGGTTCATTTAAAGAATGGGGTTATAAAGTTGCCGCGTCTGAATTCCCGGATATAACCGTAACCGAAGATCAGCTTTATTCTCAATATAACGGGAAACTGCCCGACGGAAAAATATTGATCAAAGACAGAATTGCGGACAGCATATTCCAGCAGATTTTATTGCGGCCGGATGAATATGATGTACTTGCAACACCGAATTTAAACGGAGATTATCTCTCCGATGCCGCTGCCGCACAGGTGGGAGGTTTAGGTATGGCTCCCGGAGCAAACATGAGCTATAATCATGCAATTTTTGAAGCAACTCATGGTACTGCCCCGAAGTATGCAGGTATGGATAAAGTAAATCCCGGTTCGGTTATTCTCTCAGGCGTAATGATGTTTGAATTCCTCGGCTGGAAAAAAACCGCTTCGTTAATTGAAAAAGCTCTCAGCAGGACAATAAGATCGAAAGCAGTAACTTATGATTTTGCCCGTTTAATGAAAGGGTCGAGGGAAGTTAAAACATCTGAGTTTGCATCCGAAATCGTAAGGAACATGTGATTCAGATAAGCATAAATTGTAATTTTAATCAACAAAATGATTTTTGAAATGATTATTTTATTGATGTATTTTTATTGAAAATGACTATATAATTGAACCTCTTTCCTTGATTTTCAAGAGGGCGGTAGTTATTTTTTAATACTTTTTATTCTTTAGAAAGGAGTAAAATTATGTCTAAAGAAAACGGTTTCGGAAAAGGTTTATTAATGGGATTTTTGGCCGGCGGAGCAGTCGGAGCTATTATAGCCCTTTTGTACGCACCTAAAAGCGGCAGAGAGCTTAGAAATGATATTAGAACTAAAACCGATGAATATCTTGATGAAGCTGAAAGGTATCTTGAAGAAGCACGTGATAAAGCTAAAATGATGATAAATGAAGGTAAAAAGAAATCGGAAAAACTGGTCAGCGATGCCAGAATAAAATCGGATGAGCTTCTGAAGGATGCCGAAAAAATCTTTACGGATGCAAAATCAAAAGTAGGGCAGGCAATATCATCAGGAAAACAGACTTTGGAGAGCGAAAAAAATAATTTGAAGAATGCTTTTAAAGCCGGTGTTGAAGCTTATAAAGAAACTAAACAATCATAAATTAGAAATACAGCAGAATGTCGGTTTTAGATATTTTTACTATTATACTTCTTATTTCAGCGTCCGCATTATGCATTGCATTAATCTTTTATATCAAGAAGATTACAAATTCTGTTAACAGGCTTGAGGCTGATATTAAAGAAGTATCGATACAAATTAAGCCATTAATTGCCTCTACTACTAATTTGAGTGAAAAACTTAACCATCTGTCGCAGGAAGTTGGAGACCAGCTTGAAGTCTCGAGGGAAATTGTGAATGATGTTAAGAGCAGGGTAGAAACAATATTGGAACTGGAAGCAAAAGTAAGGAGAGGTTTTGAAGAACCGGTATTGGATGTTGTAAAAAACCTCTCCGCAGTTGTTAATGGGGTCAAAGCTTTTTGGAATACCTACAGAAGAAATTAAATAGCAAATCTATAATGCCTTCTTCGAATTGTAATAACTTGAAAGGCAGGTTGGAGTTGTTTAATAATCATTTCCTGCATGAGTGCAGGCTTACCCAAAATTTAAGGAGGAATTTTTCTTGAAAGAGTATAATGCTGAATCTATACGTAATATTTCACTGATCGGACACGGTGGGAGCGGAAAAACATCTTTATCTGAAATTTTACTATTTACGGCCGGAGAAATAAATAGAATCGGCAGTATACTGGAAGGAAATACGGTATCGGATTACGCCCCGAATGAAATAGAAAAACAAATCTCAATCTCTTCTTCTTTGCTGCACCTGGAATGGAATGAAGTTAAGCTGAATTTTCTCGATACACCCGGCTATTCCGATTTTATCGGGGAAGTAAAAGGTTCCTTAAGGGTAAGCGATACGGCAGTATTAATCCTGAAATCTGCCGAAGGGGTTGAAGTAGGTTCGGAGATTACATATTCATTCCTAGAGGATTATTCTCTTCCGTCTGCAATAATTATAAATAAAATTGAAAATGAACATTCTAGGTTTGAGGAAACTCTTGCTCAGGCGCGTGAAAGACTGACATCCGGTGCGGTTATAATTACTTTCCCGGTCCATGAAGGAATAAATTTTACTTCTGTTGTGGATGTTTTAAAGATGAAGCAATACAGTTACGGTGCCGCCGGTTCCAGGAAGGTTACCGAGTCTGATATACCTGAAGAATTAAAATCCAAAGCAGAGACTTATAGGATTGAATTAATAGAAAAGGTTGCCGAAACCTCGGAAGAATTAATGAACAAATATTTTGAAGAAGGAACGTTATCGGAAAATGAACTGCTCCGCGGCATTAAAGAAGCAATGCTTAAGAGAAATCTGACTCCAGTTTTTGCAATGTCTGCTGTAAAAGCTGTCGGAATGAATAACTTTTTGGATTTTGCAGCAAAATATTTCCCTTCGCCGGTTGACAGGGAAGGGGAGGAAAGCCTGCTACAGCTGAACGGGAAGCAGAAAGTCCTGGTTAAACCGGATCCCAACGGCGAACCTGTAATGTTTATTTTTAAAACAATTTCCGAACAGCATGTCGGTGAACTTTCGTTGTTCAAGGTATTTTCAGGAACTGTTCATCAGGGACTTGATCTGATCAACCAAACAAATAACAAGACCGAGAGATTAAGCCAGCTCTCCATTCTGAACGGTCACACCCGTAAGGAAGTAACAAGACTTTTGGCCGGCGATCTAGGTTCAGTAGTAAAATTGAAAGATTCACATACAAATAACACATTAACTTCAAAGAATTTTGCAGTGGTAATTAAACCTATAGAATTCCCTGAACCGGTAATCAGAGGAGCCATTCAGCCGAAAGCAAAGGGAGATGAAGACAAGATTGCCAACGGTTTGCATACGCTGCATGAAGAAGATCCGTCGTTCAATGTTAAATATGAGCCTGAATTATCTCAAACAATAATATCCGGTCAGGGTGAACTCCAGCTTTCTCTTGCAGTAAAAAGATTAAAGGAAAGATACGGAGTTGAGGTGGACTTAGTAGAACCTAAGGTTCCATTTAAGGAAACAGTAAAAGCTGTTGTACATGATGCCGAGTATAAACATAAGAAACAATCGGGCGGACGCGGCCAGTATGCTCATGTTCATTTTAAGGTCGAACCGCTTGAAAGAGGAAAAGGATTTGAATTCGTAGATGCAATAGTGGGTGGTGTTGTGCCCGGACGCTTTATACCTGCGGTTGAAAAAGGAATTATCGAAACGATGCAGAAAGGTGTAATTTCAGGTAATCAGGTTGTTGATGTAAGAGTTACTTTATTTGACGGTACTTATCATACCGTCGATTCGGATGAAATGTCCTTTAAAATTGCCGCATCTCAATGTTTCAGAAAAGGAGTTCTTGAGGCAAAACCTTGTCTGCTGGAACCGATTTATGAACTCGAAGTTACGGTTCCCGAGGAATTTATGGGAGACGTAATGGGAGATATTTCCAGCCGGCGCGGAAAAATACTAGGAATGGACTCGGCAGGGCATTTCCAAAAAATAAAAGCTTACGTTCCTTTAGCCGAACTTTATAAATATTCCTCCCAGCTTCGGAGCCTTACTCAAGGGAGAGGTGTTCATAAAAGGCAGTTTGCCTATTATGAAGAAGTTCCAAAAGAAGTGGAACAAAAAATTATAGAAGAATATAAAAAATCTAAGGAGGAAGAGAATAAATAATTCCTTTATTTTCTTCGAGGGCATATAAAAACTAATACCGGTTTCCTAACTTATGAACCATCTTTGGTCGCCGTGGCGTACCGAATACATTGAAGCTTTTAAAGAAAAGAAAAAATCCGACAGCTGCGTTCTATGCGATTTAATAAAAGAAGATGTGGAAAATCCGGATAACCTGCTTGTAAATAAGGGAGTACTGACTTTTACGGTTTTAAATCTTTTTCCTTACAACAACGGGCATTTAATGATTGTTCCCGTAAGGCATACAGACAGTTTTCTAACGTTATCTGAAGATGAAAATCTTGAAATAATGAAAAAGATTCAAACTGCCTGCAAAGCTTTAAATTCGGTTTTCCAGCCGGAAGGATTTAATATCGGCGCAAACATCGGCAAAATCAGCGGTGCAGGCATCGACGATCACATTCATTTTCACATAGTTCCGAGGTGGAACGGCGATACTAATTTTATGCCTGTACTAGGCGAAGTCAAAGTAATTTCCCAGGATCTTCTTCTTACAAAAAAGAAGCTGCTTGACGCTTACCACAAACTGGAATAATCGTTTACAAGTGAAATTCATTGAAGACATCCTTCACAAATAGTAATCTCATCCTTTCTTATCTTAAAACCAAAAAATTTATCATTTGAGCAAAGCAAGTATGAAAAGAATTAGTATTAGTATCGGCGTTTTAATTATTTTTTCGATTCTGATCGGGTGCAGCCCGACTAAGGAAATTCCGGATAGGAAGTATAGGAAAAAAGAAGTCGTCAAAAAGCCTGCTAGATTTAAAACAGTTGAGAGAAAAGAAAGAGAATATATAGCCTCAGCCAAAATCAGGCTGGTTGATAAACTTGATTTTGATTTTAATCCCGAAGGAAGACTCATTAATAGAGGAAAGCTGTCAACAGTTAAATACGACAGACAGGGCTTTCCGGAGGAGACAATTATTTACGGGGATAATAACGAAATGATAAATAGGTATACATACAAGTATGACAAAAACGGCCGGAGAATGGAAGCACTTAGATATGATAGAGCAGGCAATTCAGACAAAAAATTTACATATGAATACGACAGCTTTGGAAATAAAATCAAATCAATCCGTTATAATATGCTTGGAAACATTGAAGAATATTATGAATATCAGTACGATGATGACGGAAATTTATTAGAGGAAAAATGGATTAAAGCAGACGGGGAGACCGATTATAAAATAACTTATGATTACGATGAGAAGGGAAGAAAAGCTGCTGCCTATACTTATGATCAAAATTCAGGATTATCCTATAAATATGAGTTCAAATACGATAACTCCGGCGGAATTGTTGAGGAAATTAAATATGATGACGATAAAAAAATCGGGGTTATCCAATATGTATATAAATACTATTGATTTATAAATTCCTCAACTTATGTTGTGATCAGAATTCCATGAAATGAAGATTTTCTTTTCTATTTTCGTTTTAGCTGATAAAAAAATAACCGAAATCGCAAAAATCTTATAATTATCAGAGATTTGTACAGTTTTTTTCAACAAGATGCACCCGTATCGAAGGCTTAGGAGAGGTTCATTTCTAATCTATTTCCGGATTAAATAATAAGACTAAATCTCATTTTTATACTTTTCTTTTTTAAGATTTCGTCATAAAAGAGTATTTATTTATTCTTTTTGATGGTATGGGAATTGGGATAAATAAAAGGATTTTAGTGGGCTAAACTCTAACTTAAAGCTTTTCAATGATTCAAAATTTAAAAAAGCAGATTCACCAAATCTGGCGATATCGCGAACTCTTAACCCAGCTTTTCTGGACTTTTGTAAAGTTAAGGCACGTAGGTTCGGTTCTTGGATTTTTTTGGACACTGCTTAATCCTTTCCTTTATATTGTTACTTATTGGCTGGTTTTTTCGGTTTTCATAAATATGGGATTGTCAAATTATCCTCTTTTTCTTATACCGGGATTCTTAGCATGGAATTTTTTCGCAACTTCCTTGAACAATTCCAGCGAAGCCATAATTAATAGCAAAGATTTAATTTCCAAAATTGCTTTCCCGAAAGAAATTCTAGTAATAATTAATATTGCAGTTCCGCTCTTTGATTTTGTAATTGCTATTACTTTATACCTAATTGTGATAAATCTTATTCCCGGTGCATACAGTTTTTCCCCATTAATTCTGCTGCTGCCTTTAATAGTTTTTTTGCAGCTCGTGGTAACATTCGGCCTTTCGCTGATCATTGCATGTCTGTCGGTATATTTCAGGGATATTCCGCAGCTTGTACAGGTAGGTACAATACTTCTTTTCTTTTTAACCCCGGTATTTTATCCGATCAGTTTTATTCCCGGGAAATGGCATTACATATTTCAATTAAACCCGATGGCAATTTTAATCACTTTTTATCACGACATCTTCTACTACAATCAATTGCCCGATATGAAATTATTTCTGACAGTTCTTGCAGCCGGACTGATCTTTGTCACTGTTAGCCTGCTGATTTTCAATAAGTATAAAAAAGTTTTTGCAGAGATAAGCTAAATGAATAACAATTTATCAATCGAATGCATCGGGCTGTCGAAAAAATTCCGCTGGTACGAGAGAAGCCAGTCTTTAAAAGAAAGCTTTACAAGGATATTACAGAAATCAAAAGAAAAATATGAATGGTATGTAATTAAAGATTTAAATCTGCAGATTCAAAAAGGAGAAAGTGTAGGAATAATCGGGAAAAACGGTTCGGGAAAAACTACACTGCTGAAAATATTCTCCGACATCTACAGTCCGTCGGAAGGAAAAGTAAATATAAACTGCAGCAGGAGGCTTGCGCTGATTGAACTCGGCGTAGGTTTTTATGAAGACCTTACAGGGAGAGAAAATGTAACTCTTAATTGGGTTTTCAACGGACTGCCAAAGGCTGAATTAGCCGGTAAATTTAAAAAAATTGTAAAGTTTGCCGGAATCGAAAAATTTTTAGATACGCCGCTGAAATATTATTCATCGGGAATGAAAGCCAGACTCGGGTTTTCTATTGCAATAAATGCGGATCCCGATCTACTGATAATTGATGAAATTCTCGCTGTCGGCGATGCCGAATTTCAGCAGAAGTGTTATAGGGAAATTGACAGATTATGCAGAAACAATATCACACTGATTTTTGTTTCGCATAACGAAGCTGATGTAGCCAAGGTTTGCAAAAGGGTAATTTGGCTTGATGATGGAAATATCCGGTACGATGGTAATGCGCACGAAGCCCTGAAGCTTTATAAAACAACCATACCGGAGATCGGTTCTTAATGTTCGACCCTATAAAATTAATTGAGATTAATATTTCCCCCTCAGCAGGAAACCTGGCTGATTTGGATAATTTGGGGAATTATAAAAAACTAAAGGGATTAATCAAGTGGGATAATCTCACAATCGGGTTTATTGAAGTTCCTGTCGTAAACGGATCGGTTTCTAAAGAATTAATAATTAGAAATATTGTTAATCAATATTCCAAAAAACTGCATTCCGTAGTTCTTCAAAAAAGATATGAGAATACAGATAGAGAAAAAGATTCATATATTTATGAAAAAAACTTCCCTTTAGTATCAGTTGCTGTCTGCACAAGAAACAGAGCTGAAAATCTGGAGCTGTGCATCGATTCACTTTTAAAATTAAAATATCCGAACCTTGAAATTATAATCATCGATAATGCTCCTTACGATTTTTCAACCAGAAATATTGTCAAACAATTCTGCGAAAAAATAAAGTGCACCGGAATAAGTAAAACTCATAAGATGAAATATTTCTGCGAGTCGATACCCGGGCTGGATTGGGCTAGGAACCGTGCTGTTAAGGAGGCTGAAGGAGAAATTCTCGCTTTTACGGATGACGATGTTGTTGCCGATGAATATTGGATAGATGAAATGGTAAAAGTTTTCCAAGACGCTCCGGATGTAATGGCTGTAACCGGATTGGTTATTCCGTACGAACTTGAAAAGCTTTCCCATTTTCTATTTGAAGAGTACGGGGGATTCGGAAGAGGATTTGACAGGAAGTGGTACCGCTGGTCCGGCACCGATGAAAACGGGAAAAAAGAAAGCGCCGTTAAATATTTCGGAGGCACCGGAAAGTTCGGCACAGGCGCAAACATGGCCTTCCGGAAAAAAGTTTTTGAGAAAACCGGGATATTCGATCCTTCGCTTGATGTCGGAACGCCTACAAACGGCGGCGGCGATCTGGAAATGTTCTTCAGGATAATTAAATCCGGTTGTACGCTGGTTTATGAACCTAATGCAGTAGTCAGGCACCGGCACAGGGAAACTTACAAGGAATTAAAAATACAATTAAAAAATAACGGCATCGGATTTTATGCTTACCTGACCAGAAGCTTTATGGCTTACAAGGATGAACGCTTCCGGCTGTTCTATTTAGGTTTATGGTGGTTTTTATACTGGAATATTAGACGGCTGATTTTAAGTTTTATAAAACCGGGTTATTTTCCTAAAGACTTAATTGCTGCGGAACTGAAAGGTTCTTTATTGGGAACATGGAATTATTTTACATCAAGAAAACAGACTGAGCACTTAAGCAGAATTTATAGTTCCCCAATTGAAAAAAAATCTATTCATCCGGTAAAAGATTATTCCCAAAATAAAAAATCCATTTTAAAAACTATTGAACTTTTCCATTCGGCTTTTCCTCAAGATCATTTTGAAGAGTACCATGATGCAAGAATCATTTGCATGACAAACGGGCGCTTTGCTTCTAAAGCAGAGATAAAAAATAATTACTCGTTTATCGGCAGCATTAGATTGAAGGAAGAGATTTTCAATTCTCTATCTCCTTCAGTCTTTGGAATTCAAGAAAAATTGACGGAAGATAATTTTGAAAGTATTATCGCATCTTATTTTCACGAGCTTAAACCGGTTGATAATAGGAAAAAACTAGATAAGGATGTTAAGGTTTCTATAGTCATTCCTACTTTTGACAGGCCGGACGATCTGAGGAACTGTCTTAATTCTCTTAATATCAATTTGGAAAGAGAAATTGAAATAATCGTGGTAGATAATAATCCCTCATCTGCAATAACTCCCGAAGTAGTAAATGAATTTGATAATGTAAAGCTGGTTATTGAAAAAAAGAAAGGACTGTCTGCCGCTAGAAATAAAGGACTTCTTGAATGCACAGGTGAAATAGCGGTCTGCATTGATGATGATGTAATTGTTTCTTCAACCTGGCTGGAAAACCTGCTTGAACCTTTTAGTAATCCCGAAGTTGTTTGTGTAACCGGAAATGTTTTTTCATTTGAACAGGAAACCAAAGCGGAAAGATTATTTGAGCTTTACGGCGGATTGGGAAGAGGGAATTCGGCAAAAGAATACAAATCCGAGTGGTTTATAAATCATAAAATTTATGCTTTGCCTACCTGGGAAATTGGAGCAACCGCAAATGCGGCCTTTAGAACAAAAATATTTAATGAAGAGAAGATCGGTTTTCTGAATGAAGCATTGGGAGCCGGGACTCCTTCCGGATGCAGCGAGGATACATATCTCTTCTATAAGATTTTAAAAGCCGGCTACAGCATCTGTTATCAGCCTGCAGCATACGTTTTCCATAAGCATAGAAAAAGTATGAAAGAATTTTATAAACAAATATTTAATTACAGCAAAGGGCACGTTGCTTACAATCTTCTTACATTCTTTAATGATAAAGATAAAAGAGGACTGGTGAGGATATTTTATGAACTGCCGTTGTCTCATCTATTAAAGATAAAAAGACGATTGCTGAAACAATCTAATTATCCTTTAAGCCTTACAGCAGTAGAAATATTTGGGAATTTGACTGGCCCGTTTGCTTTAATCCGGTCAATATTGAAAGCGGCAAATAAGAAGAACTTGAAATTAGAATCAAACTCTAATCATTCAGCAAAAATTTTATACAAAACTTCGTAAACACTTATGGCTATTGACTTAACTTTAAAAAAGAAAAAACTCATGCTGTTTTTAGTTACAGCCGGGTTTTTATTTTCAATACTGTATCTAAGCTGGTGGTTTGAAGATGAAAGGATTCAAAAACCGTTTTTTATTGTTTCGTTTATAGTTGTAATAATGTATATGATAGCCCAGGTATATTTTTTATGGTATATTTATTTAAACGCTTCCTATCCCAGAAAGAAAAAATCAACAAGGTTATTTAAAGTAGATGTATTCCTGCCGACATATAACGAGCCCGTCTGTCTTGTTGAGAAGGCTTTAAAAGCAATGGTTGAAATGAACTATCCTCATAAAACTTACCTTATTGACGACGGCGGCAAAAATGAATTTAGAAGGTTAGCCGCAAAGTACTGCGCGGAATATATTGCCAGAACAGACAAAAAAGATTATAAAGCGGGAAATATTAATAACGCTCTCAGACATTCAAGCGGCGAGATAATTGCAATCTTCGACGTGGATCATATTCCGGCAAAAAATTATCTAGATGAAGTGATGGGGCATTTTGAGAATCCGAAAATAGGTGTAGTACAGGTGGCATTGGATCATTACAACTGCAATGAAAGTTTTGTTGCGAATGCATGCTGCAAGCTGAATGATGAATTCTTTGCAGCCACAATGATCGGCATGAGCGGCTGTAATTCAACAGTCATTTTCGGAAGCAACTCAATCTTTAGGAGAGAGGCTCTGCTTTCTTTAGGAGGGTATGTTCCAGGACTGGCGGAGGATTTAAACACTTCCATCCATATTCATGCTAAAGGATGGGATTCTGCTTATGTAGCCGAAATTCTAGCAAAAGGATTAGTCCCTGCAGATTTGGCGGCATTTTTTAAACAGCAGTTAAAATGGGCAAGAGGAGTTTTCGAAACTTTACTGCGGCATTTCCCGCTTCTTTTTAAACATCTTAACTGGAAGAAAAGAATATGCTACATAACCAGGATGACTTATTACCTTGCCGGTCCGGTTGTTCTTATACATTTGATCTTCACGATTGCCGCACTGTTTTCTATAGAGATTAATATTCATTATTCGGAATACCTTCTCAGAGCGATGCCGTTTTTGTTCATGTTTTTCTTTATCCAGGTTTATGCAAAATATTTTTATTTCATTAAAGAAAGAAAGAAAGGATTTAATATCGAAGGATTGCTGCTGGTCCTGGGGACGTGGCCGGTCTATACACTTGCTTTCATTGCGGCCGTTTTAAATATTAAAATTCCTTTTATATCGACACCTAAAGCACCGTCTAAAAAAGGATCGCTGAAGATTATTATTCCGCAGATCTTAATTATTATTGCTCTCTCGGCCGGAATAATTTATAAATTGTTTAACTATGTGGATTATCTTTCACTCATTACGATTATATTCGCTTTAATATTAATTTTACTCCATTTAGGCGTTTTCTATGCAACATGGGAGAGTTATAAGGGGAAATCCTTTCACAAACCGCATTCCTTTGAAGATTTTCTTGTTCCAACTAAAGATTACCACGATGAGGGAAAAGCAATCTTAAGCTGAAAGATTTCAAATTCAAAAATAAATTGAAATTAATTAAATGCAGTCAAAGGTATCTATAATAATTCCCGCTCATAATTCCGCCGCAACAATTGAAGAGACGCTTCAATCGGTTTTAAATCAAACCTTTAAAGATTGGGAAGCGATTATTGTTAATGACGGCTCGATTGATAAAACTGAAGAGATAATATCCGGATATGTAAAAAAGGATAAACGGATTAGATATGTCGCGAAGAACAAGTCCGGTGTCTCTGCTGCAAGAAATTACGGGATAGACAAGGCTGTTAATGAATGGCTGTTGTTTTTAGATGCAGATGATCTGATTAAACCGGATATGCTCGAGAAAATGATTAAAGGTACCCGGCTTCATCCGGAATGCGACATGATTCTTTGCAACTGGGAAAGACTTACCGTAGACGGTAAAACAATTAAGGAGATTGGACCGAATTGGGCCGCTGTTGATGCTTTTGACCTCTTTGCCGTTACATGTGCATTCTGCATTCATTCCTGTTTAGTAAAAAAATCAGTGGTACTAAAGGTCGGAAATTTCGATAAATCATTAATTACCTGTGAAGACTGGGATTTATGGCAAAGAATAGCAAGAACCGGCGCCAAATTCACGTTTATATCCGATTACCTTGCTGTTTACAGAATGAGATCCGCATCTGCTTCTAATAAAGGGATACAATTGTTTAAGGATGGAATGTCAGTCGTACAGAGAGGCCATTCAAAAGACAGCAGAGTTAAGGAACCTGATGAAAAATATATTAATGGAACTTCAACACCGGATTTGCAGAAGGCCTTTAACGGGTTGTTAACATGGTCTGCCGGATTAATGTTTGGATCGGGTGATGATCCTTTAAAGCTTATTGAATACTTTCCGATAAGAGAAAAAATCTTTTTTGATGTATCCTCATTTGCCAGTGATTTTTTCAGGGCAGCTATGCTCCCGACCGGCCGCTCATTTGAAATCTGGGAAGAGTTGTACAATAAAAATATTGAAACTTTAAAAGCATTCCTTCAAAAGATAGAGTATTTAACCTCTACTCCGGAATTCGTCAGGAGGTCATTAAAATCTTTTGAAAGACATTTCTTCTATGAAACCGGTTTATCTGTCCCGGAATCACTGGGAACTACTTTCGGTACCCCAGTTGATATCACTCAATCGATTAACCATATAAAAACGCCGGCTCATATTGAAAGAGTTGTAATAAAAGTTAAAGCTGAAGAAAAAGTATTCGGCACCATTGAACTTCCTGTTATCAAAGGCTTTGTTCATAAGTATGTTATAAAAGATGCAATAGCTGAGAATTATGCATGGCATATACTCGGTGAATTCTTTAAAGAGAATATTTATAAGCGACTCGGAATAATAAGATCAATCGGCCTAAAGATCAGGACCAAACAGTATAAGCAGTATATTCCAAAGAATGAAAAGTATTACCAGCGTCTGCATGATTTTATCGGATGGACAGTATTTCTCCAGGAAACCTTTGACAGGCCCTTCTGGGTAAGCGGCCGTTTCTATCTTCCGGCGCGGCAGTTAAAATTTGTCCATACCATTGTTCAGGAAAACAGCCCGATAACGGTAGAAATCGGGAAGGAAATTCCAAATATAAAATTGAAGAATAGGGAAGTAATAATTATTGTTACTGTCGGCGGCAATGCATGCAGAAAAATTAATATTACCAGCAGGAAAGAATTTCTTAATGCTCAGGAAATAAGAAGCATCATAATTAAAGAGCTCGGTTATGAACTATGCAAGATGATTGTTAGAGAAATTCTGCTGGAAGAAGAATTGAAAGATCACCTCTCTTTGAGGAAGAGAATAAGAAAAAAGTATCAAAAAGCTGCTAAGCAGTTTTTATTTAAAAAAAATTATTCTAATTACGACGTAACCCGTGAAATTCAAAAAGCAGCGCCGGATTGCGAAAAGGGATTAATTATTCCCGGGAGAGATTCACTTTTTTTGGACGACAGTTCCGCAAGATTTGCACTGCTTCCTATACACAGCATTAATGGATATGCAGGTAATTCTTATATATCTCCGGAAAAAAATAATTTTCTCCCAAATAATTGCATGTCAAGTGATAAAGCAGATTATGAATACGTGCTCTATTCACCCAATATAATAGTTGATAAGTTTGAAACGATAAATGGATTTAACAAAAGCTCTGCTGAAAAACTAAATCTAAAATCTTCTCTAGTAAAAACAAACTGGAATACAAGAGATCTGCCTGTTTTAATGTATCACAGGATAGCCCCATTCGGTTCCGGTTTGATGAATCCGTACAGAATTACTCCGGCAGAATTTGAAAAGCAGTTAAAATATTTATGCAGCGAAGGTTATTATTCCACAACATTTGAAGAATGGTATGCGGCCGTAAAATTAAACATACCTCTTCCCGGGAAAGCAATTATCTTAACCTTCGATGACGGGTATCTTGATTTTTATGAGTATGCATTCCCGTTATTATCCAAATATAAATTTAGTGCTTATGTTTTCATTGTTACCGATTACATCAGCAGAACAAATGTATGGGATATAAAACTGGGTGAAGAAGTTCCGTTAATGTCGTGTGAACAAATTGATGAATTAGGCAGGAAGGGAATAAAATTCGGATCGCATTCTGCTGCTCATAAGCCTCTCACAGCTTTAAGTCCGGAACAGCTTACACGGCAATTTAAAAATTCATTAAATGTATTAAGAGATCAGTTGGGACTTCAGGTAAATTCGATTGCATATCCTTACGGCGACTATGATCCGGTCGTTAAGCATTTAGCAGGTGCATGTGGATTCACTTTTGCATTAACCTGTGAAGAAGGGAAGTGCAATAAATTTTCGGAACTGCTTGCTCTTCCGAGGATTGATATTACAGGAACGGATACTCTTGATACTTTTATTCCTAAAGTAAAGCGCCTGCCTATTTATCCGGAATAAAATCTCCTGTAATAATCAGATTTGAAATTTCCAGCTCATCCCAAACTCGATCAACTTTATTTCTAAAGAGTCTTGGATTGAATTGAGTACCATTACTTAAATTATAGGCTTTGGCATTATTAATCTGACCATCGGCTGTAACGAATAAAGTATCAGCGTGCACAAAAGAACCATTATTAAAAATTACCAATGAGTTTTTATCCAGCATTAAATTTTTGCCGAATGAAACCATATTCCGGTTTTTTAGTCCGAGTATATCAAATAAAGTATTTGCAATATCTAAATGGCCGCAAGTAACATCCCTAACACCGGCAAGAATATCTTTAGGCAGATGTATGCAGAATGGAATCTTGTTTAGATTAATCCAATAATCATATTCTTTCCAATTTTGATTCTTATACCGTGATTCATATTTCAGCAGAAGATTCTTCAGATCTTCAGGTTCACCAACATCACTATGATGATCGCCGTACAAAACTACTACAGATTGATCCCATAATCCGTTCAGCTTTAAAGCATCGATAAATTCCCTCAAGGCAGAATCAAAATAGTGAACTGCATGAATGTAATCTCCCGTTAATGTCCCTTCAAACTCGCCTAGATTCAGCAATGTATCATTTTTAAATGCCGAGTAGGGATGATGCGTGCTTAGGGTGATTAAAAAAGCCATAAACGGTTGTTCTAATTTTAATAATTTTCCGGAAATCTGGTTGAAAAATTCTTTATCTGATAAACCGAGGCCTAGCATGTCTGTCAGTTCAAAATCTACATCAAAATAAGATTTTTGAAATCCTAATTTTTTGTTCATTAACCGGTTATTCCACAACTCACCGTTATAAGCCGTCGCCGATATAGTTGTATAGCCATGCTCGCTTAATATTTTTGGCAGGCCGCGGTAACTGTTTGCGGGGTATGTAGTAGATACCGAACCTGTATATAAAGGATGCAGTGAATGGAGTGAAGTTAATTCACCGTCTGAAGTTTTTCCTTCCCATGTTTGATCGAAAAAATTTTCAAAGTAGATGGATTTTTGTATAAAAAGAGAAAGGTTGGGAGTTATTTCCTGGTTTTCAATATTCAATCCTATAGGAAATGACATTAGCGACTCAACCATTATTATAATTAAGTTTTTATTTTCTGCTATCCCAAAAGTTGAAGAGGATAAAGAATTTTCATTTTGTCTTTTATCTATAAAATCCAACGCCCACTTTTTCTCATCCGGCGAAATTTTATTTCTCAAGAAATTACTCTGATATATAATTTTCCCGGTCTGGTAAATATGAAAATTCAATAATCCGATTTTTTTTACACCAAAAAAACGCTGAAATTCGAAAGTAAATATTCCCTGCTTATCAGTTATAATTTCCCTGACAGGCAAGATCAATAAAACTAAACCCGCAGAGACTAAAGCAAAGAAACTAGAACTTTTTTTCACTTCATATTCTCTAATTTCATTTTTCTTAAAGTACCAGGGTAGAAAAATTAATCCAGCAAGTATATCAGCAAAGAAAAGAAAATCCGAAGGCCTGACCAATTCAAAGATGCTGTTTGAAATGAGACTTACCTGCCAGGCATACCCCAGAGAAGCAGCAGAGATAAAATCCCCGAAGAACCTAAAATGAAACAAATCGGCAATGATAATTGATGTTATAAAAAGATTTATTAAAAGCAGAGACACATATTTTGTCTTTTTAGAGAAAAAAATTAAAGGTGCTGTAATAAATAAAAGCAGTGCAAGGGAGGATAAAATTGAGACGACGGTATCTCTCAAACTCCAGCCGTACCAGTCATATGCCTTAGGATAAATACCCGGCAGGTTAAAATAACTTAGTTTGATTAAAATGGTGGTAATGAAGATCAGATGGAGATTGATTCCCCTATAAATACTATAAAAATATTTCATTATTTATAAATAAGATTGTCAGCAAAATAAATGATTTTATTCTGAAATGCTGTTGAATTAGGGGAGGAGAAACATTATTTTTGAGACACTTTTTTGAAAAAAACTTTAAGAGTGTTCTAAATCTTTTTTAATTAATAGTTATTAAGATGTACTTTGTAAAGTAAAGATTTAAAGGGCCCGTAGCTCAGTTGGTTAGAGCAGCTGACTCATAATCAGCGGGTCGGAGGTTCAAGTCCTTCCGGGCCCACGAAAAAAGCCTTAAAACA
>DAISZW010000154.1:5079-8124 GCA_036824595.1 Ignavibacteriaceae bacterium | reverse complement strand
CTCCATTTTCCATTTCACATTTTCCATTTACCATTTCTCTTTGTTGCTGCTGTATGAGCTTCTTTAGGAAAGGTTTGCCTGATGGTTAACATACAGGGACATAAAAATCATCAATCGAGCCTTTCTAAACAGAAAGGCTTTTTTATTTTTATTTAAAACCGTTGCACAGGTTATTAATCTGTGCAGTTAAAAAATTAAAGGTTAGTCATGCTCAGTTTCAGAACAGAGTTAGAAAACCCAATAATAGAAAAAGAGATACTTGATCTCGAGAAAAAGATTAAACTCTACCGGGATGGAAAAATAGACGAAGAAAAATTCAGAAGTCTGCGGCTTGTAAGAGGTGTGTACGGGCAGCGTCAGCCCGGTGTGCAGATGGTTAGGATTAAGCTTCCATTCGGCAGACTAACGGTTAAGCAGCTATTGAAAATTGCTGAAATATCGGATGAATATTCAACCGGGATGCTGCACCTTACTACAAGACAGGATATTCAGATTCACTTTGTCAGTCTGGATAAGACTCCTGAATTATGGACTAAACTGGCGGAAGATGATGTAACAATCAGGGAAGCATGCGGCAATACTGTAAGGAATATTACTGCATCTTCAACGGCCGGTATAGATCCTAAAGAACCGTTTGATGTTTCACCATATGCTTACGAAGCATTCAGATTTTTTCTAAGAAATCCGATCTGCCAGGAATTGGGTAGGAAATTTAAAATAGCTTTTTCTTCAAGCGAGGAAGATTCGGCGTACACCTTTATTCATGATGTTGGATTAATCCCTAAAATTAAATTTGAAAACGGAAAAGAAATCCGCGGATTTAAGATCGTTGTCGGAGGAGGATTGGGTGCTCAGCCTTTTCATACAAAGCTTGCTCATGAATTCCTGCATGAAGATTTTGTTATCCCGTTCATTGAAGGAGTTATAAGAGTTTTCGACAGGTTCGGCGAAAGAACAAACAGGAACAGAGCCCGCCTTAAATTTTTAATTGAGAAAATAGGTTTTGATGAATTTACTAAACTGGTCGAAGAAGAGAGACTGGCTTTGAAAGAAAAAATATATAAGATTGACAAAAATATTTTGCCGCCTCCTCAGCTTCCTGAAAATAACAATATCCCCTCCGTAGAAATTAAGAATACAGATGAATATGAAAAATGGCTGAAGACAAATGTATTTGAACAGAAGCAGAAAGGGTTTTATGCGGTTCAAATTAAAGTTCTTCTTGGGAATATAAGTACGGATGTTGTAAGACAGCTTGCTCATCTCATAAAAAATTATGCGGCAGATGATATTAGAATTACAATTAATCAGGGATTCCTAATTAAGTATTTAAAAGAAGAAACCCTTACGTTTTTTTACAGTGAATTGAAAAAACTTGACTTAGGAGAACCGGGTTTCAACAGTACAATGGATGTTACCGCCTGCCCCGGAACAGATACCTGCAACCTCGGTATTTCAGACAGCACCTCAATTTCTGCCGAGCTTGAAAGAGTGATGAAAGTAGAATATCCCGACTTGATCTATAACAGCGATATAAAAATAAAAATAAGCGGATGCATGAATTCCTGCGGACAGCATGGAATTGCAAACATCGGTTTTCACGGCAGCTCAATAAAAAACGGCAATAGAGTTCTGCCTGCACTGCAATTATTGCTTGGCGGCGGCTCACTGGGAAACGGTGAAGGAAGATTTTCCGAAAGAGTAATTAAAATTCCGAGCAAAAGAGTACCCGATGCATTAAGAATGCTGCTGAATGATTATGAAGATAATGCTTCGGAAGGTGAATACTTCAATAGCTACTACGACCGGAAAGGAAAAATCTATTTTAATAAATTATTAAAGCCCCTTACTGATTTATCCAATTTAACAGAATCGGATTACTTCGACTGGGGAGATTATGAACAATTCAGTACTGCAGTTGGTACGGGCGAATGTGCCGGAGTTATAATCGATCTTGTTGCTACGCTTTTATACGATTCTGAGGAGAAACTGGAATGGGCGGAAGATTCTTTAACTAAGAATGCTTTCGCCGATTCTATTTATCACAGCTATTCGGTATTTGTCAGTTCAGCAAAGGGGCTGCTGCTGACAAAAGATGTGAGTCCGACAACCCAATACGGAGTGATTAATGAGTTTAATAATCAATTCAATAATGATCCTTTATTCATGTTTGAGACCAATTTCAAAGATCTTGTTTTGCAGATAAACGGGAATGAACCATCCAAAGAGTTTGCAGAAAAATACTTAAACCTTGCAAAAAATTTTCTTTTATCCGCAAAAGCATTCCGGAAAAATTCTTCAGCTCCGGTTACGGAAGAAAATACAATTAGTGTATAAACAAAAAGAAATTAAAATGGAATATTTAAAAAAAGAAATAATGCCGAAGCTTACTCTAGTAGGGGCAGGGCCCGGTGATGCGGAATTAATTACAGTTAAGGGAATAAAAGCTTTGTCTGATGCAGATGTAATCTTATACGATGCATTAGTGAATACGGAATTATTGAACTGTACAAAAAAAGAAGCCAGGAGAATTTTTGTGGGAAAAAGAGCAAACAGCAGAGTTTATTCTCAGGATGAAATCAATACAATGATTGTTGAATATGCTTTCACCTTCGGACATGTAGTACGGTTAAAAGGCGGTGATCCTTTTGTTTTTGGAAGGGGTCACGAAGAGCTTGAATATGCGGAATCATTCAATATAAAAGTTGAGGTAATTCCCGGCATCTCCAGCTCTTATGCCGTTCCTGAACTTCAGCATATTCCGTTAACAAAACGCGGTATAAATGAAAGCTTCTGGGTAATTACAGGTACAACAACCAATGGTGAATTATCGAAGGATATTTACAAAGCCGCACATACTAATGCTGCAATTGTGATTTTAATGGGAATGCAGAAGCTGAAAGAAATTTCCGAAATTTTTATTGAAGCCGGGAAATCTGAAGTACCTGCCGCAATAATTCAAAACGGATCTCTGCCTGATGAAAGAATCGGAATCGGCACAGTTGAAAAGCTGGTTGAAATTTCTCAACAGAAAAATTTAAGTTC
>DAISZW010000154.1:0-4979 GCA_036824595.1 Ignavibacteriaceae bacterium | reverse complement strand
AGAAAGATTAACACTAAATAATGCCGGCAGTAAATAATAAAATACGGAAACGGAATTCTTTACAAGACAAGAAAACAAAACTGAGATTTGTTGATCTTCAGAAGAATAAAGTATCTGAAGACACAAACAAATTATTTCCTGTTTTTTTAAAGCTGGAGAATTTAAATACACTAATAATCGGCGGCGGTTCGGTGGGTCTTGAAAAGCTTACAGCAATTTTAAAAAATAGTCCCGAAGCAAATGTAACTTTAGTTGCTCCGGCAATTAGAGAGGAGATTCTTCTGCTTGCTGAACAATATCCGAACATTCAATTAATTCAAAGAAATTTCCAGAGCAGCGATCTAGCAAATAACGATGTAGTAATTTCTGCGGCAAACAATAAAGAACTGAATTCCGCAATTCGGGAAGAATCTAAAAAAAATAAAATCTTAATAAACGTAGCCGATACTCCCGAACTTTGCGATTTTTATTTAAGCTCTGTTGTTCATAAAGGAAGCATTAAGCTCGCAATATCTACCAACGGAAAATCACCGACAATAGCAAAAAGGTTACGGGAATTTCTTGATAAAACTATTCCTGATGAGCTTGAAAATGCATTGGATAATCTTGTTAAAATAAGAAGCAAACTGAACGGTAACTTTTCAGAAAAAGTTAAAACACTTAATAAAATTACTTCAGTACTTGTTGAAAACATGCCTGCAGGTGTTCCCGAAACAACGGTAAAAAAAGAATCCGCATGGAGGGTGGTCAAATTTCAGAAGTTGCCCAAGTCCCTGGTTTTTGCCTTTCTTATTCTTTTAACAATGATCTCCGGTCATTTACTTTTTCAAAATATTTCCTTCGATTTATTGAAAAAATCTTTTGACGGAATTATTTATTCGTTAGATCCGGCATTTCATTGGTATCTGCTTGTCGGTTTTGCGGCGCAATTAATTGACGGGGCACTGGGCATGGCGTACGGTGTCAGCGCAACAACCTTTCTGCTTGCACTCGGATATCCTCCCACGATAATAAGCGCAAGTGTCCATACTTCCGAAGTTTTCACCTGCGGAGCCTCAGGGCTGTTCCATTTAAAATTCGGGAATGTAAGCAGAAAGCTTTTTAAGAATTTACTTATACCTGGAATAATCGGAGCTGTAGCCGGTGCGTATCTTTTAAGTTCACTTTCGGAATTCGATTATATTGTCAAACCGCTGATTGCTCTTTACACATTAATACTAGGAATTGTAATCCTATTAAAAGCTCGTTCTAAGAAAAAAGTAAACAGTGAAGTAAAACATATTGCACCCTTAGCCGGTATAGGTGGACTGCTAGATTCAGTCGGCGGCGGAGGCTGGGGACCGATAATTTCTTCAACTTTAATAGCTAAAGGAAAACATCCGTTAGTAACTATCGGCTCAGTTAATCTTGCGGAATTTTTTGTGGCATTTGCCAGTTCAGCAGCATTTGTAACTTTCATCGGCTTAACTCACTGGCAGATTATAATTGGTTTAGTTGCTGGAGGAATTACAGCCGCACCAATAGCTGCAAAAATTGCTGGTAAACTTCCTGTAAAAACAATGATGGTTCTTGTAGGTGTGTTAGTTATTGCAGTAAGCTTAAGAATTCTGTTTACTGCTTTTTTGTAGAAAAATTCAGTAACAGCGGAAAACGTATAATGAAAAAAGAAACAAAATCAATCAGGATACAGGTTGAAAAGTCGAAGCACAGGGAACATTCCGTACCTTTGTATTTAACTTCCAGCTTCGTTTTTGATAATACGGAACAAGGCAGAGCCTTATTTGCAGATGAAACCGAAGGAGATATCTATTCCCGTTTATCCAATCCGAATGTTTCAGAATTTATTCAGAAGATGTATATACTTGAAAATGCAGAAGCTGGATCAGCATTCGCGACCGGAATGGCAGCAATTTATGCGAGCTTTGCGGCACTTCTGAAATCAGGCGAGCACATTATTACATCAAGATCATTATTCGGATCCACTCATCAGTTGTTAACTAAAATTTTACCCAAATGGGGAATCACTCACACCTATGTGGACAACGCCAATCCTGAAAACTGGGAAAAAGCTGTTAAAGAAAATACAAGAATGATATTTGTTGAAACTCCTTCTAATCCCCAATTGGAAATAATCGATCTGGAATTCCTGGGAAAGCTGAAAGAAAAATATAAGCTGATATTAAACGTAGACAATTGCTTTGCTACACCGGTAATTCAAACACCGGCAGATTTTGGTGCGGATCTGGTTACTCACTCCGCTACAAAATTTATTGACGGACAAGGCAGAGTTTTAGGCGGAGTAGTTGTAGGCAAAAAAGGATTAATAATGGAGATAGAATTTTTTGCAAGGCAGACAGGATCATCTCTCTCCCCGTTTAATGCCTGGGTGCTGTCAAAAAGCCTTGAGACACTTGCAGTAAGAATTGAAAGGCATTCGGAAAATGCTTTAATGTTTGCCGAATACTTTAAAGATAACAATGAGCTGGAATTTTTAAGATATCCTTTTCTTTCTACACATCCCCAGTATGCTCTTGCAAAGAAGCAAATGAAATTGGGAGGCGGTATAGTAACTTTTTCAGTCAAAGGAGGCTATGCAAGGGCAGAAAAATTTATGGATGCTCTTAAAATAATTTCGAGGACACCAAATTTAGGTGATACCAGGACTTCAATAACTCATCCTTCATCAACAACACATTCAAAACTGACCGAAAAGGAGAGACTTGCTGTAGGCATTACTCCTGGTTTGGTAAGAATATCCGTCGGCCTGGAAAATATAAAAGATATTATTGAGGATGTGGAGCAGGCTCTAAATGTCTCTAAAGTTTCCTCTATTTCACGAAAAGCCGGAGGGAATAATTCAGTTGAGATTTTAAAAATATTATAATATGAATTACAGTTTAGACGAATTAAGAAGTATTATAAATAATAAATCTGCTGAAGAATCTATAGAAATTCTTTCGGAAATATTCAGCGGCAAAATTGTCTTTTCTTCCAGCCTTGGTTTAGAAGACCAGGTAATTACTCATTTAATTTTTTCCCAAAACATGTCTGTAGAGGTTTTCACAATCGATACCGGCAGACTTTTTAATGAAACCTATTTGGTTCTGGAAAAAACAAATGAATATTATAACAAAAAAATAAAAGTATTTTTTCCTGAATATTCTAAAGTAGAAATACTTGTTAATGAAAAAGGGCCGTTCAGCTTTTATGACTCAGTTGAGAACAGAAAGGAATGCTGCTTTATCAGAAAAGTTGAGCCTTTAAAACGGGCTCTAGATGGAAAGCAGATGTGGATTTCAGGAATACGTGCGGAGCAGTCGGAAAACAGGAAAGGAATGCAGAATCTGGAATGGGATGATCAATACAAAATTTATAAGTATCATCCCTTATTTGAATGGAGCATTGAAGATGTAAAAGATTTTATAAATAAAAATAATATACCGTACAACTCTCTGCATGATAAAGGATTTATAAGCATCGGATGCGCACCCTGTACTAGAGCTGTTCAGGAAGGGGAAGATTTCAGAGCCGGCAGATGGTGGTGGGAAGATAATTCAAAAAAGGAATGCGGGCTGCATGTGAAAAAGTAAAAAGGAAAAAGGAAAAAGGCAAAAGTAAAAAGGAAAATGAAAAAAGTTTAAAACATGAAACAGGAACATTGTATGTCTAAATATTTTTTAAATCATCTTGATATTTTAGAAGCAGAATCAATTCATATTTTGAGAGAGGTTGCGGGACAGTTTAAACGCCCGGCACTTTTATTTTCCGGCGGTAAAGATTCTATTGTGCTGACCAGGCTTGCGGAAAAAGCTTTCCGTCCCGGCAAGTTTCCATTCCCTTTAGTTCATATCGATACCGGTCATAATTTCCCGGAGACAATTAAATTCAGGAATAAATTAGCCGCCCAACTGGGGGAAGAACTTATTGTAAGGTATGTCGTTGATACCATAAAACAAAAAGGATTAATCGATCCCAAAGGAAGAAATGCAAGCAGGAATTCTCTTCAAACATTTACTCTTCTGGATACTATTGAAGAATTTCATTTTGATGTATGCATAGGCGGTGCAAGACGGGATGAAGAAAAAGCACGCGCAAAAGAGAGAGTTTTTTCAATCCGGGATGCATTCGGACAATGGAATCCACACATGCAGAGGCCTGAACTCTGGAATATCTATAACGGCAGAATAAATGACGGCGAAAATGTCAGGGTTTTCCCGATCAGCAACTGGACGGAACTCGATGTATGGAATTATATCAAGCGCGAAGAAATAGAAATACCTGAAATTTATTTTGCGCAGGATAGAGACTGCATCCTCAGGAATAATAAGCTGCTGACCCTTTCAGATGTTATAGCAAGATATACTGATGATAAAATAGTAAACAGGAAAATCAGATTTAGAACAATCGGTGATATGACCTGCACTGCAGCTATCGAATCGGATGCCGAAACGGTTGATGATATAATAAATGAGTTGAAAAACACAAGGCTAAGTGAGAGAGGCGAAACCAGGCTGGATGATTATATATCGGATGCAGCCATGGAGGACAGAAAGGTTGCAGGATATTTTTGAGATAACAGAACGCAGATAATGGTGATTTTAATCGATCTGCGCAGATCAGCACATTCTGCATCATCACTGTTCTATTCTAAAAAAAAATTATAAGCTAATTCAGAAAATGGATATATTAAGATTTATAGCCGCGGGCAGTGTTGATGACGGAAAAAGCACATTAATCGGCAGACTTCTTTACGACAGCAAATCTGTTTTGATGGACCAGATTGCAGCCGTTACCAAACCGGCAGTTAAATCTCAATCCGTATCGGCTGAAGAAGAAATTAATTTTGCTTTTTTAACGGACGGACTGCGTGCCGAACGAGAGCAGGGGATTACAATAGATGTAGCTTATAAATATTTCAGCACATCCAAAAGAAAATTTATTATTGCCGATACTCCCGGCCACTTTGAATACACCAGGAA
>DAISZW010000153.1:0-8201 GCA_036824595.1 Ignavibacteriaceae bacterium | reverse complement strand
GAGCGGGAGACGGGACTCGAACCCGCGACCAACAGCTTGGAAGGCTGTGACTCTAGCCAACTGAGTTACTCCCGCATCTCTGAAAAGAATTTTATATATGTCAGCTGGATTTTAAACATTTGATTACCGGGAAACTTTTTTTATTTCCCGTTCAACATTTTTAATAAGAACAATTTTATTATTCAGATTAGAAACGAACGAACAAAAAAATAAGGGAAGTAAGATTTATTATTGTAAAATTAATTCCCTTAATCCTATATCTCATTTTTTAATTTCCGTGGGCGGCGAGGGATTCGAACCCCCAAAGGCGTCAGCCAACGGATTTACAGTCCGCCCCGGCTCTCCAACTCCGGCGTCCGCCCTAAAATAATAAACGAGCAATAAATATATTCGTAATCCCGCTAAAATGCAAACTATTATTGAGTATATAAAACTGAAAAATTTACATTATTGAAACTATTTGATCCTTTCGATGTGTTTATGAAAGTGAGGTCTTTTGAACGCTAAAAAACCATTAATTTAATGGTTCCACAACTCTCTGTCCAAGCTTCTATACTGAATTGCTTCACTTATATGCTGCGGAAGAATATTATCCGAAGAATCAAGGTCGGCAATGGTTCTGCTGACTTTTAATATTCTGTCGTATGCTCTTGCGGATAAACCCAATTTTGTCATTGCCATTTTAAGAAGTTCTGCTCCGACCGGATCCAGTTTGCAATATGTCCTTACTTCTTTGGAACCCATGTCTCCGTTATTATATATATGCTTTAAACCTTTAAATCTTTCCAATTGAACTTTCCGTGCGGCAATTACTCTTTCTCTAATAACCGAAGAAGATTCACTTTTTGTTTCCGCAGACAGCTCTTTATATTTCACTGCAGGAACTTCGATATGAATATCAATTCTATCCAGCAAAGGACCGGAAATTTTCGCCATATATCTTTGAATTTGCGGCGGAGCGCAGGTACACTCCTTATTCGGATCAGTAAAATAACCGCATGGGCATGGATTCATCGCACTTGCAAGCATAAAGTTTGCGGGAAATTCCAGCGTCAATTTAGATCTGCTCACGGTAACTTTGGAATCTTCAAGCGGCTGACGCAAAACTTCAAGAACATTTTTCTTAAATTCAGGCAGCTCGTCTAAAAACAGCACCCCATGATTAGCAAAAGAAACTTCTCCGGGCCTTGGAAATGAACCGCCTCCTACAAGAGCGGCATCGGACACAGTATGATGAGGATTCCGGAATGGTCTTTCAGTTACGAGTGCTTTATCCTTCGAAAGAATGCCAGCAACCGAATGAATCTTTGTTGTTTCAAGTGCTTCTTCAAAAGTCATCGGGGGCAGAATAGTCGGCAGCCTTTTGGCAAGCATTGTTTTCCCCGAACCGGGCGGTCCTATCATTAATATATTGTGTGCACCTGCCGCTGCCACTTCTAAAGCCCTCTTCACATTCTCCTGTCCTTTTACATCGGAGAAATCAAGATGATAAATATTAACTTGTGAAAATAATTCTTCTCTGTTTGTTATAACTCTTTCGGGCTGCAGGTTTCCGTTAAGAAAGCTGACAACATCTTTAAGATTATCCATTCCGTAGACTTCTATATCATCGACAATTGAAGCCTCCTTTGCCGAATCAACAGGCAAAATAATTCTTTTAAAACCTTTTCTTTTAGCTTCAACCGAAATAGGAAGCGCTCCTTTGATCGGTCTAAGTTTCCCGTCAAGCGAGAGTTCACCAAGAAAAACCGATTCCCGTATAAGATTTTCATTCACATGATCTGTAGCCGCAAGTAATCCGATTGCAATGGGAAGATCAAATGCACTCCCTTCTTTTTTAATATCAGCCGGGGCGAGATTAACAGTAATTCTGCTCGGTTTAATTTCAAAATTGCTGTTTTTGACTGCGGCAGTTACTCTTTCCCTGCTTTCCTTAACTGTATTGTCGGGCAGCCCGACGATTGTAAAACCCGGTATTTGTCTTTCAACATTAGTTTCCACTTCAATTAGATATGCATCAATGCCGTATGTCGTACTGGAAATTATTTTTGCAAGCATTCTTTATCTTTAAATTTTGATTATTCTTTTCCTGAAGAATATCCTTATAGAATTCACCATTGTTCAAATGAATTCTAAAGAATTACTTTGTTAAAATCATTTTTTTTATTTCAGAATATATAGGAGTGTCAACTTTATACAAATAAATTCCCGAGGGCAGCCCTGTCGCATCGAAGGAAAACTTGTGCTTCCCCTTTCTTAGAAAACCTTTATGGATTTTTGCGATTTCTCCCCCTTCCAAATTATAAATTGTAATTTCAACCTCGCTGTCTTCAAACAATTCAATAAACATACTTGTTTTAGGATTAAATGGATTCGGGAAATTCTGCTCTATAAAAAACGGGGTTAAGATGCCCTGCCCAACTTTAACTTGAGAAGAATAAATAATACTCCCGTCTTTATTTATCTGTTTCACCCTGTAATATACAATATCAGAGTTGTCATCTTTCTTATCAAGATAAGCATAAACCTTTTCACCGGAATTTTCCGCTCTTATTGAAAATATTCCCGTAAAAGCTGAATTTCCTGAAGACTTTTCCAATACATAGGAAGAAGCCTGCCTGAAATCTCCGCCGGACCATTCTAGCTGATACATTCTGCTCATAACAGAAATATTTAATTCCGGGGCACGTGCAAAAATAGGGGCATCTGATTTTACAAGCTGGGTTCCGTAGAAGTTAGTTTTTATTCGATCCTGATTTAGATTTTCATCCGGATTATCGAAATTAAACTGGCAGATGACCTCCGAACTGTCGGATATGAAATTCAAATAATTAAAATTCTCCACAGATGTTTCAATAGAATTGTTCAGTTCAATAAATCTTAAAAGATCAATTTGAAAAACAAATTCATCGGAATTATTATTAAAAACGAATTCCAAATCTCCCGGCCGGGTCAGTTCGGACAATTCATTTTTCGAGAGCAGATCCCCGTTGCAATAAAAGGAGATGGTTTTTTTCTCGAATAAAAAAACAATTCCAAAGTGATACCATACATTTTTGCTGATGAAAACCGATTTTAATTCTTCAAAACTAATTTCATTCGATTGAACCGACAGCATCTGAAAATCATTTGTGGAAAGATAAAATTCATCATGAAAACTCACCCTGTTTTTAACGGTCAAAAAAGTCAAAGGCAGACCGGAAGCTTTAAACCAAAATTCAGCCAGAAGCGAATCGGTTTTTATTTCAGGAAATGACACTGAAAAAACGGATGAATTTTTAAATTGAAGGGTTTTGCCTGCATTCTTCTGCGGTTTATAAAACTTAAGATCTGCTGAAATCGAATTATCGGAGTTTAAATCTTCCAAATAACCGAGGATTCTAGTGCTGTCTTTGAATATGCCGATCATTTTAATAGTTGATTCGGTAACGTCCTCGGCTTTTAAATTTAATGTTAATTGAAAGAACTCCCCAAGTCCGGGCTTGTTTTCATTGAGGTAAATTTCCGCTTTATATACATGCCCGCTGTAACCTTCAAGTGAAGTAGATTTAAACGGAACATTATTAGAAGAATAGAATGATTTAAACTTTATCTTCGCAAGATCAATATAATCTTCGGTAATAAAATAGAATTCAAGGCGATCTGCACTCACGTAAGTATTGGCAATAATTACAGAAAGTTCGAAAGCAGAATTAATCGGTATGAATTCGGGATAAAGTAATCTATAATTTTTTTCGTCATCTTGAGTAATACCGGGAACAGAAAAAAACAAAATAAATATTAAACAGTAAAAATTTTTCATAAAATTCCGCTGACAACAAGAGGGATTTGTTGAGCAAATGAATAACTATCTTAAGCCCTCATAAAATATATTTATGCACTTGTCTTACCGGAACTAATAGCCAATTCATTAATGACAAAAGGAGTTGAAATAATTAAAGCCTAATAAAAATATAAAAGAATAAACCAGGTTCATTAAAAAGGTACCAATTTGATCTGCTATTGTCAAACATACAAAATGATCAAAAAAATCCATTTTTTGCCTAAAAGATGTAATTTAATCATTCTTCAAAATTAGTTTTTTAAATTTTTTACAAAAATAATATAGCATAATCATCAGTTCCGGCCGAATGCCTGATTACTTATTATAACTTTTGTCAGTGAGATTTCGGCTAAAACTTCAGCAGCAATTTCCAAGATCTGCTTTGAAGTCACCGAATCAATTTTTTTTATCATTTCATCAACTGATATTAATCTGTTAAAATAAAGCTCGGAATTTGCCATTCTGAACATTCGCGCAGTGGTGCTTTCAAGGTTCAGCAGCATTCCGCCTTTCAGATATTCCTTTGCTTTTTTTAATTCACGGTCCGATACTTTTTTCTCACGAAGTTTCTTAAGTTCGGAGAATAAAATATTAATAGCTTTCTCCGCTTGCTTCTCATTTGTAGAAAGGTAAATCCCGAAAGATGAAACATCGTAAAAGGAGTTTAGGAATGAATTGAGCTGGTATGCAATTCCGTTTTTCTCCCTGATTGATTGAAACAAACGTGAACTGCTTCCCTCGCCTAAAATATGCGACAGGATATTCAAAGGAATTCTTTTCTCATCTTTATGCCCGTAGGAGGCTCTCCCGACAATTATATGAACCTGCTGTATTTCTTTTCTTGTAAATTTGTTCGGTGCAGCCGCTGGTAGGATATATTTTCTCCGATGATTCTTTTGTCCCAAATCTTTAGTGAAATATTTTTCCGTTAGTTTAATAAGGTAATTATGATCAACCGAACCGGAAGCGGCAATTGTCAGGTTATTAAAACCGTATTTTTCGTTTATAAAATTAAACAGATCGTCCTGTGTAAAACTTCTGATGTTGCTTTCTACTCCGATTATGGGAAGGCCAAGTGAATTCCCGGCATAAATTGTTTCTTCAAATTTATCGAAGATGAGTTCTTCGGGGTTATCATTGATATCCAGAAGTTCGTCAATTATCACCCCCGCTTCTTTTTCAATTTCGCTCTTCTTAAATGAAGAGTTCTGGATCATATCGGAAATTACGTTAAAGGTACGCTGAAGATGCTGGCTTAATCCTCTCCCGTAATAGCAAGTGTGTTCTTTGGAAGTAAATGCATTAAGGTATCCCCCGTACCCTTCAATTTCCTCAGCAATTTTTTTGGCGGAACGTTTTTTAGTTCCCTTAAAAAGCATATGTTCAATAAAATGGGTGATGCCGTTGTTCTTCCTGTTCTCGTCTCTGGAACCTACATTAAACCAGAATCCGAGCGAGAAAGACTTTACGTGCGGAATAAATTCCGAAATAATCTTAACTCCGGAAGGGAGTATTGTTTTATTGTAATTAGGCAAATTATTAATAAAGTGTTTAAATAAGGGAGCAAAATATAGATAAACACCGGCCGTTAATCAAGGAAAGAAATGCAGTTAGAGAGTTTCAGCGGATACTATTTGACAACATCGGCTTTGGTATATTTTTCCAGATATTTTTTATAAAAAAGGCCGATATTGTTATAAGCTTTTTCAAGAGTTTGTTCATTAGGCAGAAAAACTACTCTAAAATGCTGGGTACCGGGAACCTGCCCGAAACCGCTTCCGGGTACAACTACGACACCTGTTTCTTTAATCAGCTCCGAAACAAAGTGGCTGTCACTCTGATCCATATGCAGACGGGGAAAAGCATAAAATGCTCCTTCCGGTTTTACACATGATATTCCCGGGATTGAATTGAGCATACTTACCGTTATATCTCTTCTGGCAGTTAACTTTTTCTTTGCTTCAATTAAATGTGATTGATCCCCCTCTAAAGCAGTCTTTATTGCATACTGCTCCGGATGATTTGCCGAAAGTCGTGCACGAAGAATTTTATTTATCGCTTCAATATAGTTTTTCAATACCGACTGATTGCCGCTCACTATCCCCCAACCTATTCTAAAGCCAGGTACAAAATAGTTTTTTGAAAGTCCGCCGAATGTAATGCATGAAGCATCTTTATTTAATGAGGCAACTGAAATATGATTTTTCCCGTCAAATAAAAGTTTATCATATATCTCATCTGCAAAAATTATAAGATCATTTTCCAATGCAAGATCAATAATTTTCTGCAGAGTATCGGACTTATACAATGAGCCTGTAGGATTATTCGGATTAATTAATATTATTCCTCTTGTATCCTTATTTATTTTATTTTTCATATCATCAACATCAGGCTGCCAGCCGTTGCTTTCATCTAAATAGTAAGGATTTTCCATTGTTCTCAGCTTGCTGGCAATTGCGGTATATAAAGGATAACCGGGAGTAGGAGTTAAAATATTTTCTCCTT
Source organism: Ignavibacteriaceae bacterium (assembly GCA_036824595.1). Classification (GTDB taxonomy): domain Bacteria; phylum Bacteroidota; class Ignavibacteria; order Ignavibacteriales; family Ignavibacteriaceae; genus DATKLQ01. The sequence continues at coordinate 1,873 of DAISZW010000153.1, read as the reverse complement.
CATTAACAAGTGCCGTTAAACAGATATCTATAGCCTCACTAGCGCCGGTAGTTACAAAAATGTCCTGAACACTGCTAATGTTTTTTCTATCTGCTTCCGCTTCAATTGCTTTAACTGCTTCGCTTATTCCGGAAGAAGGAGCATAGCCATTTTTATTTTCAAGCATGGCTTTGAATGTAGTATCTATAATATGTCTGGGTGTTACAAAATCGAAAAGGTTGGGATCGCCAATGTTAAGATACAGCATTTCTTTCCCCGATTTTGCCACCTGGTTTGCCAAGACAACTATATCACGGACAGCATATGTTATGTTTTCAGTCCTTAAAGCGGGTTTTATTTCCTTTTGAGAATTCATACCTTGATTAAAGTTCCTTTAAAATTTCATTATAAACTTAATCCATTTGCCAGTTACTATCAATTTATAAATTATCTTACTTTGCCCTTCAAATTTCTATTTAATTCTGAATTTACTAAAGATTTTCAGGATAATTATTTAAGTAATAAAATCTCCGGAAACATGTAATTTTAACCTGAAAGCAGAATAATACCCCGGTTATAAAACTTCCTTTTCCGCTATGTTATAATATGTTTGTAGAAAACAATATTATTTAATCCCGCCTAAAGTAATTTTTACCTTTTGATCATTTTTAGAAAGAAAAATAAGATTACTTAAATATATATAAGCAACTTCATAGCGGATATAACCTACCATCGGCTTCATCAATAAAATGAATGGTACTAAAATTGTTAAGTATCTATAAAAATTTTATTATCAGCAATTTGAAGGGAATTTGGTTTGATCACAAACAGCAAATCATCCGATAAAGAGCTAATGCTTGAAATAGCGAACTTTGATTCTGACGCTTTAGGTCAGCTTTACGACCGGTATTCAGCATTGCTTTATACATTAATAAATAAAATAGTTGGAGATCAGAAGACCGCAGAGGAAACTCTCTCCAATACTTTTTTAATCATTTGGAAAAGGGGTAAGATTTTCGATTCCGGAATAGATAATGTTTATGCATGGCTGATGCTGCTGGCCAGGAATAAAGCTATTGATGTTCTGAAGAGAAAGAGAGGAGACCATGGTCTTCCCGAATATACCGACGACTATGAAATTAATCAGATTATACCGAAACTATCACCCGAAATTGGAGCTCTGGAGCTTGAAAATGTATTGAAAATGAGTGAAAAGGTTAAAGGAATAATAAACAGTCTTACCGATGCACAGAAATTGGTTTTAAATTTATCCTATTATGAAGGATTAGGCGATAAAGGTATATCCGGAAAACTAAAAATCCCTGCTTCAACTGTAAAGATAAAACTGCAGTCCACAATGGGGATTCTTATGCAAAAATTAACAAATTAAAGATAGAAAAATGGAAAAAGAAAAAGCATTAGAGTTAATAAAACTCGAAGTACTAGGCTGCCTGGATTCACAGGATTCATCGGCACTTGCAGCATCCAAACAGAGTGATAAGTATTTTCCATGGAAAGGGTTTGGGGAATATCAGAACTTAATAGCGCTTTTGCCCCTTTCTTTACCGCTTCAGCAGCCTCCCGCAAATTTAAAAGAAGAAATAATTCAGAAATTAGTAAAGATAAAAGAAGAAATAGAAAGCAGGAAACCTAAACCTGAGATTAAAGAAGAAGAGGAAATTGAATTTGTAGAACTGGAAAAAGAACCGGAGCCGAAACCTTTTTCATGTCCCATTCCTTTTAAAGATCCGGATTTAGAACCGGTTCAGCCGATTCATAAAGAGAGAGTCCTACAGCCTATTAAGGAAAAAGAACCAAAGATTGAACCCGCTCCGATTATCCATAAGGAAAGAGAGCATCTCGAAAAAGTAATTAGGGAACCAATTAAACCGCC
>DAISZW010000314.1:0-2270 GCA_036824595.1 Ignavibacteriaceae bacterium | reverse complement strand
CCTCGATATTATCCCCCGGTTTTACGAGAACAGAGACAACATCTGCAGATTCAATGTTTTCTCCCAACTCCGGGAGTTTTATTTCTTTTGGCATTATATACCTAAATTTTTTCCAATTAAGAGATCATCGGGTTTAATTTGGATGGATTAATTTCTAAATCCTTAATGGCTTTTTCTACATTTACGAGTTTAATTTGATTTTCCTTCAGCAGTCCATAAAGAGCAGCAAGGACAATATGTTTCGCATCCACTTCGAAGAAATCACGTAAATCCGAACGGCTTTCGCTTCTCCCATATCCTTCCGTTCCCAAAGAAATAAGTCTGCCGGGTACCCATTTGGAAATTGAATCCGGAAGAGTTTTCACATAATCGGAAGCAGCAACGAACACTGTCTGGCTGTCTGGTTGCCCTGAAGAATAATTTTCTAATGCTTTTGAGAGGTATGGAACATGAGGCTGTTCCGACGGATGAAGCGTGTTCCATCTTTCAGCATTTAATGCATCTTTTCTAAGCTCCTTGTAGCTTGTAACACTCCATACATTAGCTGCAATTTTATAATCTTCCTCTAAAATTTCCTGAGCTTTAAGAACCTCATTAAGGATTGTACCGCTTCCGAAAAGCTGAACAGTGAGCTTAGCATTCCTTCTTGAAGAAGGTTTAAGCTTATAAATTCCTTTTACAATTCCTTCTTTAGCATCGTTAGGCATCGGAGGCATTGCATAATTTTCATTCATAACGGTCATATAGTAAAAAATGTTTTCCTGCTCTTCATACATTCTTCTAATGCCGTCTCTGATAATCACTGCAAGTTCATATGCATAAGCCGGATCATAGGTAACAAGGTTCGGGATAGGATAAGCAAGCAGGTGGCTGTGTCCGTCCTGGTGCTGCAATCCCTCTCCATTTAAAGTTGTTCTGCCTGCCGTACCTCCGATAAGAAATCCTTTGCACCGGCTGTCGCCTGCTGCCCACATCAAATCTCCGATTCTCTGGAACCCGAACATCGAATAATAGATATAGAAAGGAATCATATTTAATCCGTGAGTTGCATATGCTGTTCCGGCAGCAATAAATGAGCACATTGCGCCTGCTTCGGTAATTCCTTCTTCCAGTATTTGACCGTCTTTGGCTTCTTTATAATAAAGCAGACTTTCTTTATCGACCGGCTCATAAAGCTGGCCGATGTGTGAATAAATTCCTATCTGCCTGAACAGAGATTCCATTCCGAATGTTCTTGCTTCATCCGGAACAATCGGCACAATGAATTTCCCGAGTTCTTTATCTTTCAATAATTTTGCAAGAATTCTGACGAACACCATTGTAGTGGATACTTCTCTGCCTTCTGTTCCTTTGTAGAATTCTTCAAATATCTCTTCGGGAGGAGTTTTAATCGGTCTTATATCGTGCTTTCTGGAAGGTACAAATCCCCCTAATTTTTCTCTTCTTTCCAAAAGATATTTTATCTCATGGCTTTCCGGATCAGGTCTGTAAAAGGGAGCTTTTGAGACATCTTCATCCGAAATAGGGATTCCGAACCTGGTGCGGAATTCTTTTAGTTCATCTTCATTAAGTTTTTTCTGCTGATGTGTAATATTTTTTCCTTCGCCGCTTTCACCGAGTCCGTATCCTTTTATTGTTTTTGCGAGAATAACTGTCGGAGATCCTTTATGTTCAACTGCAGCTTTATATGCGGCAAAGACTTTTTCCGGATCATGACCTCCGCGTTTCATTTTTCTCAATTGTTCGTCATTGTAGCTTTCTGCAATTTTAAGCAGGTCATCATCCACACCGAAGAAATGTTCACGAACATATTGCCCGCTTTCGACAGAATATTTTTGATATTGACCATCAATAACTTCGCTCATTCTTTTGACTAGTTTCCCTTCCTTGTCTTTATCCAGTAAAGGATCCCAGTCGCTTCCCCAGATAACTTTAATAACATTCCAGCCTGTTCCCCTGAAAATTGCTTCGAGTTCCTGGATTATTTTGCTGTTGCCTCTAACCGGCCCATCGAGTCTCTGAAGATTACAATTAATTACGAATATCAGGTTGTCCAGTTTTTCACGAGCCGCAAGAGTAATTGCACCGAGAGTTTCAGGTTCATCGGTTTCACCGTCGCCAAGAAATGCCCAAACATGGGTATCATTATTCTTTTTTAATCCTCTGTCATCCAGATATTTTTTAAATCTAGCCTGGTAGATTGCCATAATAGGAGATAGTCCCATGGAGACGGTCGGGAATTCCCAGAAGTCGGGCATTAACCAGGGATG
>DAISZW010000029.1:11374-24726 GCA_036824595.1 Ignavibacteriaceae bacterium | reverse complement strand
GGCAACAAAAGATAAAAATTTTTCTATTCAACGCTCGTAAAAATCTCATCATACTTAACTATCAATTATTCTATAAAACACCCGTCAAAAAATAAAACCGGATAAATGGAGAAATGGCGCTTGACATTAAAAAATCTCAAACGCCATTTTTCTTTGGAGGGATTTTTTTATAAGGGACAAAACGCGATTCTTTTTATTTTATAAAAATTCAGATCCCGGAAGATATTTTCTGCACGCTTATCGAATATAGTTTTCTTCATCACAGCTTCCTTCTCTCATCATAGGTCTCATTCATATTCAAACTTTACTATATCTCCCGGAATCATTTAATTTAATTTTTGGATCACATAAGCTATCACTAAAAAATAAAACCCAAGTAATATGCCAGAGGCTTAATTTTTTTTGTATTATTTATCAACTGCTGCAATCCAGTCCTAAAAGTAATCTTTTAATTTAAGATTGTTGTACTAAGCACAGTCAATAAAAATTAAAATGATTCTATTTTTAATTAACCGTGCATAAAATTCCTGCTGCATAAAATTTTTTCATGGAAGGTTGTCTGCTGCTTAAACTGCCAATTCAATTTAAAAAAAGTTGCCTGATGAAAAACTTTATCTTAATTTACTCTCAAACAAATAAGTTAATTTTTTTTCAGCGGGATTATTATGGATATTCAAGGGAAAACCATTCTGGTGCTAGGCGGATTCGGACTGGTGGGAAACGCTGTTGCACGAAAATTAGTTGTGGAGAATCCTGAAAAAATTATTATTACATCCTTATATCTGGCCGATGCCGAAGCAGCGGTAGCAAAGCTCCATGAACAATTTAAAGAAAAACCGAAGGGATTTTTTATACCATGGGGAGGAGATATTTTCGTCCGAAACCAGTTTACAAACAGCAGCAGACTGGAAATTATGTCCGACCCGGAAAAAAGAAAAATATTAATGAGTGATATTGTGGAAGAGCTTTCACCCGATATTCTTGAAAATTCAGCCATCTATAATCTATTAAATGAATACAAGCCGAAGATAATAGTTGACTGCATTAACACTGCAACTGCAATTGCATACCAGGATATTTATACCTCCAGCAGAAATGTAATTAATTCAATAAAAAATAAGGCCGGATATGATCAATTAGTTAACGATGTAGAACAATTAATATGTACAATGTATGTTCCGCAGCTTATAAGGCATATCCAGCTTCTTTATAATTCAATGAGCAGATCCGGGACAAAAATTTATGTTAAAATAGGAACAAGCGGAACAGGCGGAATGGGACTGAACATACCTTACACTCACAGCGAGGAAAAACCATCCAGAGTTTTACTCAGCAAATCTGCAATTGCCGGTGCACACACTCTTCTGCTGTTTATTTTGGGAAGAACACCCGAAGGGCCCATAATAAAAGAAATTAAACCGACAGCGGCAATCGCCTGGAAAAGAATTGAATACGGCGAGATAAAAAGAAGAGGAAAACCGATTGAGCTGAGCGATATTTCTATTGCCGAAGCAATTCCTTTAAAAGGAAAATTTATAATATGCAACGATAAGCAGTATAGAACTTCCGGAGAAACCTTGAAATCGGTATTTATAGATACAGGAGAAAACGGAATATTTTCAAAAGGAGAATTTGAAACAATCACCGCACAAAAACAGATGGAGTTTGTTACTCCCGAAGAGATTGCCGAGGTAGTTATTTATGAGATTAGAGGTGGTAATACAGGCCACGATATAATAAATGCATTAGATCATGCTACAATGGAGCCAACTTATCGTGCAGGATATATGCAGCATATGGCTGTAGAGAAATTATCTCAGCTTGAAAAGAAACATAATATTCATTCGGTTGCTTTCGAGCTGCTTGGGCCGCCCAGACTTTCAAAACTTTTATATGAGATTCACATAATTTCTCTGTTCTGTAAAAGTATGGAAGAAATTCTAAAGTACACTCCCGAAGAACTTTCTAAAAATTCTTTCGAGATAATTTCCAATGATTCTAAACTAAGGAACCAGATTCTCTCCATCGGTGTTCCGATACTGCTGCCTAACGGCGAAGAGCTGCTGCGCGGCAGCCTGATTAAAATCCCGCCTTACAGGGGAGAAAACGCAATCGATATAACACCGGAAAATATTGAAAAATGGTCCTCCGAAGGCTGGCTGGATCTTCGCCCTGTAAACATGCTGAAATGGCAGCAAAGAATTACGGATTTAATTGATGAAGCGGAAAAAATATCGGCAGATTCCAGCTCAATGCATGTAAGAACAAAAGACTTTTGGAAAGATTTCCAGGAAATAAGTATCGGAAAAATATGCAGCTGGTTATTTATCCATGAAGAAAAGGGATTAAGGATGAAAGCATAATATCAGCTTAATTAATAAGGGGAGATTTTATCTTCTAGTCTTTAACTTAGGTTTGCGAGGGGTTACAGGTTCTTCTTTTTTCACCGGCCATTCTGCAAGCTCATTGGAAATCAAAATTTTGTACAATCCGTTATCAGTTCCGATCCACATATTTTCTCCGTCGAAATGCATGCATAGAATCGTAGAGGAATTTATCTGCGTATTGTTCAGATCGATCGGAACAACTCCTCCCGTAATCCTATCGATCAATACTAGGCCTTTCCCGTATTCTTTCTTTTCTTTCTTATCAAACGAATAAATAGATGCCCATATTTTATTTCCGGTTCTTTCAAAACAAAAGATTCCATTTGCCGGAAGTCCGTTCTGCTTTGATATTCTATCCCATCTTAGTTTTCTGTTAAAGCGGTATACTCCTCCTACGTTGAAACCCGGCATCTGCGATGTAATGAACTCATCCGTTCCTATCCACACATTTTCTCTTTCAAAAAGAAAATCGGAAACCGATACGGCATCGCCTTCCTGATTAAAACCTTTTTTATTGCTGATAAAACTCCAGGGGTCGCCGTTCTTTTTTTTCTTATTAAATATATGAATCCCCCCTTCGGTACCGAACCATATAAGACTGTCGCCGTCAATTTTTATTGCTTTAAAGTTATTTGTTTTCGGATCATTCCCTTTTGTAAGATCGAAATCAGTAAACCGCTGTCTGGCCACATCAAGCCTGGTTAAATTCCTGAATCTTCCTATCCATAGTATGTTTTCTTTGTTATCGTACTCCAGGGCCCTAATCCAGTTTCCGAATTCACCGCCTTGAGCAAATTTTCTCTTCCTCCATTTGTTTCTTTTTCTGTCGTAAGTATATAAACCGTCGGTTGCTCCCGCCCAGACATAATCTTTACTCACAGCAATATTATAGAACAGATCGTTGTCCAGATTTTCATTATTGGTGGAAAAGTTATACCATTTATTATCATTTTTTGAAAAGCGGTAAATGCCCTGCCCCTGTGTTGCTATCCAGATGTAATTCTGCTCTTCGTGTATTGCGGAGATATTTACATCTTCTAGAAGTTCTTCGGATGTAGCCTGAGTGAATCCGTATTGGAAATGAAAACAAAAAATTAACGAGACTAATAGTATTTTAAACATCATTTCGAAATGTTAAAACAAAGATGAAGAAAAGCAACCAATAAATTTGCAACCGATCAGGAGAAATACCAATTATTGAATTTTTTGTTTTACGACAAAGCATTTGTAAGATCAGTAGCTTTCTTCTTTAGAAGGAAACTTCGCATGACGGACTTCATCTATATAATTTTTTACAGCATCGGTTATACCTTCTGCAAAATGAGCATAACGCCGTACAAACCTTGGATTGAAATCCATATTAAGTCCCAGCATATCGGGAGTAACTAAAATCTGACCGTCGCAGTGAACACCTGCTCCAATGCCGATTGTCGGAATAGTTAAAGATTTTGTAATTTGTTCGGCAAGGTCAGCAGGGATTTTTTCAAGCACTAAGGAGAAAGCTCCGGCCTCTTCAATAATTTTAGCATCCTTCAAAATTTCGTCCGCTTCTTCTTTAGTTCTGCCTCGTTCCCTGTAGCTGCCGAATTGATGGATACTCTGGGGCGTCAAGCCCAAATGGCCCATTACAGGAATTCCAGCCTGAGTTACTTTTCTAATGGTTTCAGCTACTCTTTCACCGCCTTCCAGCTTCACGCCGCTGGCAGAAGTTTCTTTCATAATCCTTCCTGCATTTCTGAATCCCTCATCAACGCTTAATTGATAAGACATAAAGGGGAGGTCAACAACAACCATTGCACGGTTAACCCCTTTAATTACCGCTTTGGTATGATATATCATCTCATCCATTGTAACGGGAAGCGTAGTATCATTTCCCTGAAAGACATTACTGAGCGAATCTCCCACAAGTATGATGTCTATTCCTGCCTCATCTAAGAGTTTTGCAGTAATAAAATCGTAAGCGGTCAGTGATGTTATTTTTATTCCCCTCTGTTTAAGAACAGAAAGGGCTTTTGTGGTTATTCTTTTAAATTTCGGCTCAGTGCTCATTTCAATCTTTTTATTTGTTTTACCCAAAGTTAGGCATTCAAAATATAATTATCTTCTTTCAGATAATTTGGTCCGGAGTGAAAATAAGATTCAAATCCTTCTCGCAGAGATCCGGCAAGTTTATCATAATCTATTTCCTGGTTCAGAATCTCCTTTAAATCGGTTGTTTTATTATTTATCTCTTCTTTTATTGCTGCAATGTTGTCGGAAATTTTTAAATAATTAATTATGTTCTTGTGAAATCCGCCGCACAGTATTGAACCGTGCTGCAGAACAGTGTTCTTTAATTTTCTTTGGGCACTCCCTGCAAGTTTTTTACTTTTGTATTTTATTTCATTCTTGGCCGAAACTGCAAAACAGATTTGTCCAAGATCCTGCTCATAAAAATTATTTAGATCGGGTTCAACGATTTCCAATTTTGCTTCAGATAATCTTTCATCAAAAATCTGCAATCCCTTTAGAAGAGCAGAATTAATTTTACAATACAGATGCCTTAATGATAATTTTTGCACCAGGGGATATACTACTGAGTAAGTTATTTCTTCGGAATGAAGGATCGCCCTGCCGCCGGTAGGTCTTTTGACTATATCAATACCGTCATCTGCTGCTTTAAAAACATCAACAGAATTCAGATCCTGGTTAGCCCCAAGTGAAATACAAAAAGGTTTCCACCGGTACAATCTGAAAAATGCCTCATCCGGTCCGCAATTTTCGGCAAGCTGAATATCAAAATTCATATTTGAACGGCCGCTGTTAAATCCGGTATTTAAATATTTCCAAATCACTTGCCGATGATTCCGCGTTTACTGTCGTTCAAGAACTCGAGCATCTTTTTCACATATTGATTTTCACCAAATTCAGCAGCAATTTTTTCCTTTGCCTGTGAAACGTTTAATGATTTATCATATAAATAAGAATATGCTTTCTTTAATATTGCTATATCTTCATTTGAAAAACCTCTTCTCCGCAGGCCTACTACATTCAATCCGGAATATTTAAGCGGATGATGGCCCGCTAGAATATATGGAGGCAAATCCTGGGTAATCCTGAATCCTCCTCCGGTCATCGAATGCGCTCCAACTTTGCACAATTGATGCACAGGGGTTAATCCTCCAATTACTGCATAATCTTCTATTGTACAGTGTCCCCCGATTTGAACTCCATTAGCAAGCATTACATTATCGCCCACAATACAATCATGAGCAACATGTGAATAGGCCATTAAAAAACAATTCTTTCCTACACACGATTTTTTTGTTGCCTGAGTACCCTTATGTAGAGTTACAAACTCATGAATAACAGTATCGTCGCCAACCTGAAAAATAGTTGGTTCCCCGTTGTAATGAAGATACTGGGGTATATGTGCAATTGAAGCTGATTGATAGATTTTCACACGGCTGCCGATTCGTGCGCCGTCATATAATACGGCAAACGGACCGATATAGCAGTCATCGCCGATCTCAACATCGTCTTGAATAATTACATATTGAGAAATTTTAAGATTATTACCAAGCCTGGCTTTCGGACTGACAAATGCAGTAGGGTCGATAGTATTCATACTATTTACTAATAATATTTAGGAAGAATTAAAGTCCCCGTAAGTTATTTCTTAGTGATAAAAGAAGTTTAAACATTCCCGTTATTTTTTTGAACGTCTCTGTCAACTACTCCGGCCATAAACTCCGCTTCAGCTACAAGCTGATCATTGACTATCGCTTTCCCCTTCATAAGAAAGACTTTGCTTTTTTTACTCGTTAATTCAACTTCTAAAAATAATTGATCGCCGGGAACAACAGTTTTTCTGAATTTTGCATTATTTATCTGCATAAAAAAGACAAGTTTTTCTTCATAATTGGGAAGAGAATTTAAAAGCAGAATACCTCCTGTCTGTGCCATTGCTTCAATAATCAATACACCGGGCATAACCGGCTGCCCGGGAAAATGTCCCTGGAAGAAAGGTTCGTTTACGGATACCGATTTTACGCCTATTACTTTTTTATCAAGCTCAAGATGAATTATTTTGTCAACCATCAGGAAAGGATATCTGTGAGGCAGAATTCTCTGGATTGCATTGATATCAAATACAATTCCTTCCTTCTTAACGAACTGGAATTTCTTTACAAGTTTTTTCTGCTGATAAAGTTTTCTAACCTGCTTTGCAAACTCAACATTGGCTCGATGGCCGGGCCTTGCTGCAAGTATTTGTGCCTTTAATGGTGCACCGATTAAAGCCAAGTCACCCATTAAATCAAGCAGCTTATGCCTTACCGGTTCGTTTCTGAATCTTAATTCTTTGTTGTTTAGAATACCGTTGCTTCCTAGAGATAATTTTTCCTTTATTCCAATTTTCCGTCTCATTATTTCGAGCTCTTCATCGGAAGAATTTCTGTCCACAATTACAACGGCATTATTAATATCGCCCCCTTTAATTAGTCCTACATTAGCAAGGGTTTCTACTTCGCTTAAAAAGCAGAAGGTTCTTGCCGGGGCAAATTCAGTTTCAAATTCTTTTTCCAGATTGAACATTCCGGTGTGCTGGCTTCCAAGCGCAGGATTTTGATAATCAACCATTACAGTAACCCGATAACCGTCCAGCGGCAGCGCAACAATATCAATCTGTTTTTCTTCATCGTGATACATTACGGTTTCATTAATAATCAAATAATCTTTAGGCGCTTCCTGTTCAATAAAGCCGGCTTCATTTAAAATTTTAACATAAGGCAGCGAGCTGCCGTCGCCTACCGGAGGTTCAATTCCGTCAAGCTCTATAATAATATTGTCAATCTGAAGTCCTACTATTGCAGCGAGCACATGCTCAACAGTGTGAACTTTAGCTTCACCCATTCCAAGTGTTGTACCCCTGGAAATATCTACTACGTAATCACTTGTTGCGGGTATTTCCGGATTTCCGCCGAGATCGATCCGTTTAAATCTTATACCGTAATTTTCCGGAGCAGGTTTAAAAGTAAGGCTGCACTCTGTGCCTGTATGAAGTCCGATGCCTGTTAATGAAACCGGTTTAGCAATAGTTCTTTGAAGTTCTAACATCTAATCATCCTGTTTTTATTTGAATCAAATGGAAGCTTATAAATTGAGAATGAAAAATAGCAAGATGAGGAGTGAAATACAATAAAACCTGAAGTGGTGCAAATACGGCTTTTAAGAAAAGAAATCTTCTAATTAATTTGACTCTGTAAGATGATATATTTTTACAATATCCCCGAAAATTTTTTCTTTCCCATTTCAGATCAGTTTATTATTTTACATTTAAGGTTTACTTACATATTGAACCTAACAAGTCCAAACTTTCCTTTAACTTTTGAAAGGAGAAAAGGGTGAAAAATTCCATTACACTTCCGGCATTATTTATCATTTTTTTATTTCTGTACGGCTGCGGTGCAGAGAATACTGTAACTATAAGGGAATTCTCTCCGAAAGGAGAAATTGCTAATCTTACAACATTTACAATAGAATTTTCCGAAAATCTTGCACCCTTAGATAAGCAAAATAAATGGCTGAGCGATCAGTTTGTAATTTTCGAACCCAAGATAGAAGGAAAATTCAAATGGACATCGGGGAATATATTAATTTTTTCTCCCGATTATCCGCTGGAGCCGATTCAATCTTATAAAGCCGAAATAACCGAAAAGGTATTATTTAAAACAAAGTTCTCTTCGGATTTTAATGAGTACGAATTTCACACGCCCGATTTCGATGCAATCAAAGCGGAATTTTTCTGGACACAAATTCCAAATCAGTCTTATAAAATCAGCATAAAAGCAAATCTATATTTTAATTACCCAGTTGATCCGGGAAAGCTTAAGAAATTCCTTGAAGTAAAAAGAGAAGGCGAACCGAAAACCGATTACCAGATTATATCGGAATCGGCATCTCATATAATCGCAATTAATTTCGGCGAAATAAATCAGACCAAAAAAGAACAGGAACTCGCTGTTACAATTAAAAACGGTTTAATGTCGGTGATGGGGAAAAAAGGACTGGAGGAGGACAGAACTTTCGAACAGGATCTTCCCCCGATAACTGACCTGGCAATCACCTCGGTAACCTCCGGCTTTGACGGGAACAACAGCTGGATTCTTGTTTATACTACGCAGACTGTTGACGATAAAAGGATAAAAGATTTTGTAACTATAAGACCTGAGAAAAAACTTAATTTTTTTGTGAATGAAAATTCATTCAGAGTGGAGGGGAATTTTTATGATATTCAATCAGCCGAGCTGAAAATAAAGAAAGGACTCCCGGGACTATACGGCGGTGTACTAGACGATGATTTTGAACAGGAAGTAATGTTCGTAAACCTAGACCCTTCTATTAACTTTAGCGATAATAAGGGGATGTATTTGATGCGTCGAGGTTTGAAAAATCTCGATGTAAAGGCGGTCAATATTTCCGAAGCCGAAATTGAAGTTTCACAGCTTTTCAAGAATAATATACTTCACTTTCTTAATCACTATAGTTACTATTTATACTATTACGATGATTATTATAATAGAGAATATAATCCCGGGAATTACGGAAAAAATCTTTACTCAGAAAAAATAGACTTAAGCAGCCGTCAAAACTGGCTGCAGAATTTTTCTGTGAATTTAGATAAAGCACTGAATGTAAAGTATAAAGGGATTTTTATTGTCAATGTAAGATCGGCTCACGACAGATGGGTTTCCGATTCAAAGGTAGTTTCATTATCAGATCTTGCTATAATAACAAAAACATCTGCCGATCAAATTACTGTTTTTGTTAATTCAATTTCGGAAGCAGAGCCGGTTCAGGATGCGGAAATAAACATAATATCAACCAACAATCAATCTATATTATCCGGAAGAACCAACAGCGAAGGAATAATTGAGTTTAACGATGTAAGATCTAAAACTGAGGGTTATTCTCCTAGGCTGGTTACTGCCGAAAAGGAGGATGATTTTAATTATATAGATCTCAATCAAACGCTTGTTGAGACTTCGAGATTTGATGTGGGGGGAATTTATGAGTATTCATCCGATTATATGACCTATATTTATTCAGAAAGAAATCTTTACAGGCCGGGCGATAAAGTTAATCTTTCGGCAATTATTCGAAATAATAAGATTAAAGTAGTTAATGAAATTCCAATAATAGTAAAGATAATTACACCTACAGGAAAAACATTCGGGGAGTTTAAGAAAACTCTTAACGATGAAGGCTCGTTTGAGCTTGCTTTTGATATGCCCGATTATGCCCAGACCGGAGAATACATTGCCGAAGTTTATTCCGGACCCAAAAATCTTTTAGGATCGTACCGTTTTAGTGTTGAAGAATTTGTTCCTGATAAAATACGCGTCATGCTAAAAGGAAATAAAGAAATCGCATACCCCGGTGATCTTCTTTCGGTAGATGTTAATGCCGAATTCCTGTTTGGAGCAAAAGCGTCCGGATTAAAATATGAAGCCGCTTTTCAGTATTCCCATAGATCCTACTACAGTGAAAATTATCCGCAATACGATTTTTCAAATTCTTCAGCGGAAAACACAAACATAAAAAATGTATTCAGAGACGGAACTCTTAACCAGGACGGAAGCGCCGTGGTTAAAGATACTCTTCCTGCTGAACTCAGCAGTAAAGGATTAATAATAGGAAATGTACATGTAAGTGTATTTGATCTTACCGGACGCACAGTAAACAGGTTTCAAAGTTTTAAGATTTTTCCAAAAGATTATTACATCGGGATTAAAAGTCCGGGTTATTATTTCTCTACCAATGAAAATTTGAATTTCAAATTAATTGCCGTGAATGAAAAGGATAAACCGGTTAGTAATTTTAAAGCAAAGGCATCCCTTATCCGTTATGAATGGCAGACGGTTTTGAAAAAAGATAATTCGGGAAGATATTATTATGCCTCAGATCAAAAGGAAATAAAAGAATGGGAAAGACCGGTTGATCTTTCCGGCGGTGCAAAGGACTTTGTTGTCAATGTTTCGAATTCAGGCAGGTACCAGCTAAGAATATTTAAGGAAGGGAAAACCGAATATGTATATGATGATTTTTACGCCTGGGGATGGCGCTCCTCAACTGCTTCTTCTTTTGAAGTGAATAGAGAAGGAATAATAGAAATAGTCGCAGATAAAAAAACTTATGAACCTGGGGAGAATGCTAAAATTCTTTTTACTACTCCATTCAGCGGCAGGATGCTTGTTTCAATCGAAAGAAACGGAATTTACACCTATGAGTACGTCGATGTTAAAACAAAATCAACCGAAGTAGAATTCAAAATGACCGAAGATTATATGCCGAATGTTTATATAACAGCTACACTTTTCAAAAAACATACTATCGATAATTCATCCCCATTCATGGTAGGACACGGTTTTGCTTCCGTAAAAGTGGAGAAAAAACAGAATAAGCTTCCGGTAAAAATAATTGCTCCTCAAAAAATAAAACCTTTAACAAAACAGGAAGTAGCCATTAAAACTAATCCTGAAAGTAATATTTATGTTACACTCGCTGCTGTAGATGAAGGAATTCTTCAAATAAAAGACTATAAAACTCCTGATCCCTATGCCTACATGTACGGCAAACGTTCGCTGAAAGTTGAAAGCCACGATTTATATAAACTGCTGCTTCCTGAAATTGTTGCACTTAAATCACCCGGCGGCGACGGGTATGAAGAAGAAAGCCGCGAAATACAAACTAGGACAAATCCGATTTCAACAAAAAGGTTCAAACTTTTAGCTATATGGAGCGGTATAAGAAAAACCGGCAGTGACGGAACTGTTAAAGTCACTCTGGATATTCCGCAGTTTAATGGTGACATCCGGCTGATGGCATTAGCATATTCAGGTTCCCGCTTTGGAAGCGCCGAGGAACATGTGAAAGTATCCGATGATATTATAATCGAGCCCGAAATTCCGAGATTTCTGGCAACAAATGATTCGCTTGCTTCAACAGTTACTTTAATTAATACTACTTCTTCAAAAGCCGATGTAAAGGTATCATTAAAGGTTGAGGGACCTTTAAGTGTATCTTCATCAAAAACACAATCCGTTACAATTAAACCAAGCTCCACGCAACAGGTTAAATTCGGTATCAAAACAGGAAATGAGGTAGGTGCCGGAAAGATTACATTTGAAACAAGCGGTTTTGCAAAAGTAAAAGAAGAGATTGAAATCGGAGTCCGGCCAATATCTCCCCTTCTTGTCGAGAGCGGTTCGGGAACCATAAAAGCTGGACAAAATCTTGAAGTAAAAATTTCTTCCGATTTTTTGAAAGGCACCCAGAATACTATGTTAACTATAAGCAGATTTCCTGCAATTAAATTTGCCAAGCATCTCAAATATTTAGTGGGATATCCGCACGGCTGCATTGAACAAACAGTATCGAGACTTTTTCCTCAGCTTTATTTTGAAGATCTGGCAAAGCTCGCAGCCCCTGAACTTTACAGAACCAATAATCCGGTATACTATATAAAAGAAGGAATTAAAAAGATAGAATCAATGCAGCTTCACGATGGTTCAATGTCGTACTGGCAGGGCTGGGATGAGCCAAGCTGGTGGGGAAGTGTTTATGCGGCTCATTTTTTAGTTGAGGCAAAAAAAGCCGGCTTTGCAGTATCCGATAATCTTCTTTCAAAACTGCTTTCATATATTGAAACCCAATGCAGAAATGACAGGACCTATGATTATGTCAACTGGTTTAATAACCGTAGAATGGTAACTAAGGTAGCAAGAAAAGAAATAATCTACGGGCTGTATGTTCTTGCACTTGCAGGAAGAGGAGATATATCTACAATGAATTATTATAAAGCCCGGCCTCATCTTCTTTCAAATGATATGAAATATATGCTTGCGGGATCCTACGCATTAATGAACAGCTGGAATACATATAATGAATTTATACCTGCAGTCTATAAATCCGAAAAAACTATTAGGGAAACCGGAGGGAGCTTTGATTCGGAAATAAGAGCGAATGCAATTATGCTTAATGTTCTTCTGGAAGTTGAACCTACAAGTCGCCAAATTCCATATATGATTAAACATATAACCGGAATGATCGAAGAAATGTATTCAACTCAGGAAAGATCATTTGCATTTCTTGCTTTGGGTAAAGCCGCCTCAGTAACTGCAAATACAGATATGAAAGTGGAAGTTACCGCAGCAGGGAAAATACTGCAGAGCTTTAACAATAAAGATATTACACTAACTGACAAAGAATTGAGCAAAGGGAAAATAATGCTGAAATCAAGCGGTAAGGGAGAGGTATATTATTTCTGGAGCACTGAAGGAATAAAATTAAATGTAAAATTAAAAGAAGAAGATTCATTCATGAAGATAAGGAGGACTTTTTACGATTACCGCACCGGTGCCCAATTGACAAATAATTTTACTCAGGGAAGATTAATTATTTGCAAAATCTCATTGACCGGAATTGATAAATCCGCGGAGAATATAGTGATTACCGATCTTCTTCCCGCATGCTTTGAAATTGAAAATCCCAGGCTCTCTACTTCTGCTGAACTTCAGTGGAAAAGTAAAAATCCACTTAATGTACAGTATATGGATATCCGGGATGACAGGCTTCTCCTTTTTACGGACTTGAACGATTATGAGACTGAAGAGTTTTACTATATGCTCCGTGTTGTAAATAAAGGTAAATTCCAATTGCCGGTTATAGGAGCGGATGCAATGTATGATCCCGAGTTTCATTCGTATAATGGAGCTGGGATTATTAACGTGAAAGAATAAAAGAAAAAATTTACCACGGAGACACGGAGAACAAAGAGTAGCACAGAGAAAATGTATGATTACTCAAAAATATATTAACGAGCTTTCATATAAAATAATAGGATGCGCAATTGAGGTGCATAAATATTTGGGACCGGGTTTATTGGAATCTGTATACGAAACATGTCATATTGATGAATTAATT
>DAISZW010000029.1:0-11274 GCA_036824595.1 Ignavibacteriaceae bacterium | reverse complement strand
TCTATAAAGATTAAGGAGATAATATTTTATTCGGTTTTAGCCTTTCCAATTTTTCTTTTACTTCTCAACATTATATTTCCTCTGCCCGGGATGAAATCCTATTCAAAAGAGATCTACGCAAAAGATGGAACGCTGCTTACCGCATATCTTACCAAGGACGATAAATGGAGAATGTACTCAAAGCTCAATGACATTTCGCCGGATTTAATCAAAGCAATTATCAAAAAAGAAGATAAATGGTTTTACTGGCATTTCGGGTTTAATCCGGCTTCGATATTGAGGGCAATCTTTTCCAATACAATTGAAGGGAAAAGAGTTTCCGGCGCATCAACAATTACAATGCAGCTGGCGCGGATGCTTGAGCCGAAAGAAAGAAATTACACAAATAAAATAGTTGAGCTGCTCAGGGCCGTGCAGATAGAGCTTTATTATCCGAAAAATAAAATTCTTGAACAATATTTAAGTCTCCTTCCCTACGGGGGAAATATTGAAGGAGTTAAATCAGCATCATATCTTTATTTCAACAAACCGCCGTCGAGATTAAGTTTAGCACAGGCAGTTACATTAACCGTAATACCGAATAATCCGAATTTATTCAGAATAGACAAAAATGCTGAAAGAGTTTTAGCCGAAAGAAACCGCTGGATAAATTATTTTCAAAAGAATGACATATTTATTTCCGGTGATTTAAAAGATGCTTTTAATGAAAAGTTAAGGCCGAACCGGTATCCGGTAAAATTTATTGCTCCTCATTTCTGTAATTTTATGAATGATACTTTTTCCGGAAGGGAAATTCATACAACTCTTGATCTTTCAATTCAATCAAAAGCTGAAAAATTGCTCTGGAATTATATCAGGAGAGTTTACAGCAGAAAAGTAACAAATGGAGCAGTATTTATCATTAACAACAAAGATTTATCCGCAGCAGCTTACTGCGGTTCGGCGGATTTTTATGATAAAAATGCATTCGGAGAAGTGAATGGAATCAGGGCGGTAAGATCCCCGGGCTCAACTTTAAAGCCTTTTCTTTTTGCCCAGGCATTTAATTCAGGCAGTTATACTCCAAAAATGAAGCTCCTTGATATCGAAACTGATTTTAACGGATACATACCTGAAAATTTCAACTTAAAATACAGCGGCGAGGTTAGTTTAGATTTTTCTCTGGTAAATTCATTGAATATCCCTGCTGTGAGTCTGTTAAGCAATATGGGATTGAACAATTTTATTTCGTTACTGGAAAAAGGGCATTTCCAAAAAATATCAAGCAATAAAAACGAACTAGGACTTTCAATTATCCTCGGCGGATGCGGAGTAACTCTTGAAGAGTTGACACGTTTTTATACAGTATTTTCAAATGGGGGAAAACTCAAGGAGTTAAAATACACAATCGATAAAATCAGCGGTGAAAATCTTAAAAAAGAAAAGGCTGACAAGGTTTTTTCGGAATCTGCTGCATATATAATTGCAGAAATACTATCTCAAAACACAAGACCCGATTTGCCGAATGAATACAGCGGGTATGAAATCGGTTCAACTAAGCTTCCTAAAATTGCATGGAAAACCGGGACTTCCTACGGAAAAAGAGATGCCTGGGCAATAGGCTTTAATCCAAATTATACAATCGGTGTGTGGATGGGAAATTTTAACGGCAAAGGTTCTCCTTATCTTTCAGGCGCCGAAATGGCTGTACCGCTTTTATTCGATCTTTTTAATTCTATTGATTATAATTCGGAAGATAGATGGTTTAAGAAGCCATATGAACTTCTTGAGAGAGAAGTCTGTGCTGAGACAGGTCTTCTTCCGACAAAATTTTGCAGATCTCTAACACTGGACTACTATATTGAGAAAGTTTCTCATAACAATTACTGCAGGCTTTATCAGGAAAGCTACATCAATTCAGACGGTTCAATTGAGTACTGCCCGAACTGCCTCCCCGAAAAATATACTAAGGCGGCTTATCCAAATTATCCTCCCGAACTTGAATTATGGTTCCAGGAAAACGGAGTAAAATATAAGCAGCATCCTAAGCACAATCCCGATTGTGAAATAAAGTACTACGGAAAAGGCCCGGTTATACTATCACCTTCTGAGAGTTTTGAATATTTGGTTGAAGAAAAACTGGACGAGAGGATTTTATTAAGGGCAGCTCCCGATGCTGGTGTCAGAACTTATTACTGGTATGTTAATGATAAATTTTATAATAAAAGCTCGCCGGGCAAAGGAATTTTCTTCAAACCTAAAAACGGGAAAAATAAAATAACGTGCATGGATGATAAGGGAAGAGACAAAACTATTTCAATAAACGTGAAGTATTTTTAAAAAAAGAAATGAATTATTGATTAAATCGAACAGATCATTTTAATTTTTTTAATTCTTCCTGCAAAAGTTTAATCTGTTCTTCCAGTTTCTTTATTTTGTCTGCATATTCGGGAAGACTGCGGATGTGAGCTTCCAGCTTTAATGTGGTTTTTACTTCCTTAGCAGGCGAACCAAAATATGTTCCGGCTTTCGGAATTCCTTTTGAGACTCCCGACTGAGCCAGCAAAATTACATTATCTGCAATCTCAACATGACCGATTATTCCAACCTGACCAGCAAGAAGACAATGTTTTCCTATTTTAGTGCTGCCGGCAACTCCGCTTTGTGAGGCCACAGCAGAATCTTCATCGATGACTACATTGTGCGCAACCTGAACCAGGTTATCGATTTTTACTCTTTTCTTTATAACAGTTGATCCGATGGCTGCCCTGTCAATTGTAACATTTGCACCGATTTCTACATCATCCTCCAGGACGACATTGCCGATTTGGGGTATCTTATGAAAAATTCCCTTATCGTCATTATAATACCCAAAACCGTCGGAACCAATTACTGCCCCTGCATGAATAATAACCCTGTTTCCTATTTTACATTTTTCCCGTATGCTTACATTCTGGAAAATCAAGCAGTCATCGCCAATCTCCACATCTTCAAGAAGCACCGTGTTATGGAAAATTTTTACATTGTTCCCGATTCTGCATCCGTTTGAAATTACTACATTCTTTCCAATGGATACATTGCTTCCCAGTTTTGCTTCCGGATGTATTGAAGATGTTTTATCAATGCCGTTCAGCGGGAATTCTGGATTAAAATAATGAATTATAAGTTTGGCGAATGCAATATTAGGATCCGCAGTTTCTATATATGTAATATCTGTTCTGGTTTTCTTGAAATCCGGCTTTACTAATATCGCAGATGCCCTGGTGAGTTTAAAAAACTTTTCATACGATTGATGATATAGAAAAGTCAAATCGCCGGGCTGTGCTTCTTCTATCTTTGCAAGATTAGTGATTGTAATTTCTTCGCTGCCGAAGATTTTACCGCTCACCAGCTCAGCGGCTTCTCGTAAATTGATCTGCATTTACTATTTTATTGAAGTTTAAGTTTTTCAAGTACGGTTTGGGTCATGTCATACTGTTCTTTTGCATAAAGAAGCATTATATCGCCGCTGCGGTCAAAAACAAAATCGAGCTCTTCTTCTTCTGCGACTTCCTGAATGGCATTGAAGACTTTATTCTGTACAGGCTTCATCAGCTCATCCTGTTTCTGGAACAGTTCACCGTTCGTGCCGAATTTTTTCTCCCTGTATTCCGTCATTTGCTGTTCAAGCTTTATGAGATCGGCCTCCAGGTCCGCACGTGTCTGATCGGACATAATTAATTTTCTTTTCTCATAATCATCGTATTTAGCTTTCCAGTCATTTTCCATCTTTGTGAGTTCGGTTTGCCATTCCTGAACGAGCGCATCAATTTTTTGGCGCGCATCCTGCGCATCGGGCAGGTTATCCATAATTGCATCGGAATCAACATAACCGATTTTCAGCTGTGCACTTGCCGTATTACAAAATAAAACCGATAAAAATAGAACTAAAAAAGAAATTACTTTCATAAATACTCCGAAATACAAATTAGCCGCTTTTAAGAATAATAAGCAGTTTAATAGCTAATTCAGAAGAGCGGCATAAAAAAATCTTATGTTCCTCTTTTTAATTTATCCAGAACTTTGTAGGTAATATCGTAAGTGGGATCTGCGTATAAAAGTATAATGTCTCCGCTTTTGTCAAAAACAAATTTCATGCTTTCGCCTTTAGCTACATCTTCAATAGCCTTGTAAATTTTAGTTTTAACCGGACCGAAAATTTCTTCCTGTTTTTTATAGATCTCGCCGGTCTGCTGTCCGAATTTATCTTTCCTGAAGTTAAGAATCTGCTGCTCTTTTTCAACAACTTCTTTTTGAGCCGCAAGCTTCTTTTCTTCGGTCATCGTGTTGCTTTGTTTTTGATAATCCGCCACAAGCTGCTGGTAAGCTTGAGTCATGCTGTCAAGCTGGATGGACCACCTATTTGTCAATGCGTCAAGATCCCCTTGAGCTTTAATAGCTTCAGGAAGCTGTGCTAAAATAACCTGAGAATCTACAAAACCGATTTTTAATGGCGCATCCTGAGCCAAAAGCAAGTTAGCTCCTGCAAGAAAAATTACCGCAATAAGATATTTTTTCACCATTGTTACCTCTGTTTGTTGTTATAATTAATTTAGAAACCCCTTCCGAACTGGAAATGAAACAGCCATGTAGGATCATTGCCGTCAACTAATTTTCTATCGAAGCCGTAGCCTAAATCGAATCCTATAAGTCCTATCGGATTAATTAATAGTCTTGCTCCAAAACCAACCGATCTCCGGAGATCAAAAAAATCTGCGTCGTTAAAATTGCTGTAAACATTTCCTGCTTCTGCAAATGCAAGAACATAAACGGGGATCGGTTCAAGTGCAACTGCAAACCTCAATTCAGTAGTATACTTGGTCATTACGTTTCCGCCAACATTGAATCCGGATGAATTTCTCGGCCCAACTTCCTGGTCGTCATACCCCCTCAAAGGAGTCGTTGCAATTATCAAACCGTTTCCGCCCATATAAAAATTTTCATAAGGCGGAATTATTGTACCTCTTTTCAGTTCTTCAATGTACCCGAAATCTGCTGATGTATATAATGCAATTCTATTTGTGTTAAACAGCCGTGTATACCATTCCGATTTAAAACCCAACTTAAAATAATCGACTTCGCCGGGCAGAATCGGTCCGCCTGAGATTTCCCCATCAAGAACTAAGGAAGAACCTTTGGAAGGAAAAATAGGATTATCAATATCCTTCCGGCTTATTGTACCGCCTACTGTATACTGCCTGTATAATCCTTCCGGAATGACGGAAAGCCCTTCCAAAACATTATTATATTGAAATCTGAAAAATCCCTGAACATAAAAGAAATCATCAGGCCATTTTAACCTTCTTCCTACCCTTGCAGTTCCACCCGACTGCCGCAGGTCGTAACCGTATGCCTGCCGCGTATCAAAAAGCTCCAGCCCGACTAAAGTGGGAGTATCGAACAGCCATGGTTCGGTAAACCCGATTGTAAATGTTCTGTAAAGATTGCCGACTCCGAACTGCCAGTTAAAACTCATAATTTGCCCGCCGCCAAGAGAAAAAGGTTCTGCAATCGAGAAGTTAGTTAAAGTAACTCCTATTGCACCGCTGAAACCCCAGGAACCGCTATATCCGACGGAAGCATTCAGATAATCGGAAGATTTTTCTTCAACTTTAAAAGTAATGTTAACGGTGCTGTCATTCGGCAGGTTATGCTCGATTCCGCCGGGACCATAAAGTTTTTCCACATTAAAGTATTGAAGATTTGCCAGCTGCTGCACGCTTCTTAAAAGAAAAGCTTTATTATAATAATCTCCGGGTACCGTATAGAGTTCTCTTCTTATTACTTTATCTTTAGTTTTATCATTTCCATTAATCTCAACTTTGCCGACTCTGAATTGATTCCTTTCCTCAAGCCGAATATGTAAATCTACCGAATCCTCTGCAACCTTAATTTCGGAAGGCCTAAGGTTAAAAGTTAAATATCCGTTATCCAGATAGAGATCGGAGACTGAATTCTGCCTCTCATTTCCTCTTAAATTCTGTTCATATTTTTCATAATTAAATATATCACCTTTTTTGAAATCCAATCTTTCATTTAAAAGCGCTTCAGGATAAATCGTATTTCCCGACCATTCGATGTTCCTAACTTTATACTGTGCTCCCTCGGAAACGTTCATAATAATTTTCAAATCTGTATTATCATTTGAATAGACCAAAGAGTCTGAGGTTATTTCCGCATCTCTATAACCGTTCTTCCTGTAGTACTGAATAATTTTCTTTTTATCTTCTTCATATTTCTTTTTATCAAACTGCGCACTGCTCCAGAACTTCCACCATACAGCTTCTTCAATTTCCTCCATTTCACCTTCCAGGTCGCCGTCGTCAAACGCCTGGTTTCCTCTAAATTCAATTTCTCTAACAACTATCTGATCATTTTCCTCAATTTCCATTTTCAGGAGAATGCGGTCTTTGATTCTGGCAATTAAGTTTGAGTATGTAATTTCATCCATTTCATACTCAAGAGTGTATTCATCCGAAAGATCTTTTTCATTTCTCCAGACTACATTGATTGCCTCATCGGTTGTATCTGCCGTATAATAATTGTATTTCAGGATATTTATTTTGGCATTCAAATATCCTTCTTCTTCATACAGCTTAAGTACGGAAAGTTTTAGATTGGAAATTTCCTGGGCTTTGAGTATAGTACCCCTCGTAAAGCTGATTTTTTTCTCAATGTCCTCGGTATCAATTTCATCATTCCCTTCAATAACAACCCTCTCGACCCTCGGATACTCCTGGATTTTGATAATTAGAAAAACACCGTCGGCTACGCGCTTATCAATACTAATCTGGATATCGTAAAAAATATTCAGCGCGTAAAGTTTCCTGATGGCATTTAAAGTCTGATCTCCCGGTATCTGGATTTCATCACCGATTTTTAGGCCGCTGCTGGCAATAATCGTATTTGCATCGGTAGTTTTGTTTCCCTCGACGGCAATACCGAGAATTTTATAGCTTGCCCTTGTATTTTGTGCAGAATTAATTCCTGAAAATAATATTATCAGAAGAATAATTTTCAAGCTTATACAAAACAAAAATCGAACCGAATATAATTTTTTAAGGAAGGAGTTGAGCATTCACTAAACCTTTATTGTTCTTTTTTATTTGTTCGCTGACTTTACCAAATCTTCTTTCCCTCAATTGAAAATTTCTTATGGATTCATATAAATGTCTTCGCCGGAAGTCAGGCCAAAACACATTGGTAATAAAAAACTCAGTATAGGCAATCTGCCACAGCAGAAAGTTGCTGACCCGGAATTCCCCGCTGGTTCTTATAAGCAGATCGGGATCGGGAATATCTTTGGTTGTTAAAAATCGGGCGAAAAGAGATTCATTAATATCTTCTTTTTTTATTTCACCGCGGGAAGCATAATCGACAATTTGTTTTACAGCTTCAATAAGCTCCCATCTGCCGCTGTAGCTGAGTGCAAGATTCAGCATCATTGTTTTGTTATTTTTCGTCTTTTCAATTGCCTCATGGATTCCTTTTTGAACTTCAGGTGGGAAAGAATTACTGTTCCCGATTATGTTCAATTTTATATCATTCTGATTAAGTTCGTCAGCTTCATTTTTAAGACTTCGAAGAAGCAGGCGCATCAAGGTTGAGACTTCATCTTTGGGTCTTTTCCAGTTTTCCGTGGAGAAAGTATATAAAGTAAGATACTGCACTCCGAGCTGTGCACATGCTCTAACAATATCACGGACAGACTCAATCCCGGTTTTATGCCCGGCTGCACGCGGTAAGCCTCTTTTGCGCGCCCATCTGCCGTTGCCATCCATAATAATTGCGATGTGAACCGGAATTTCCCCCGATCTTTTTAGTTCTTCTTGAATCCTGGCGTCAGCCGGTGATTCGGATTTTCTCAATTCCAACCTTAATAAATGATAAAACGTGTAAAATTAAACTTCTCGTTTTTCAATGTCAAGAAATTTAAGTCTGCATATAATAGAATGATCCTGACATTCAAAATAACAAATAGAAGGTCTATAATGAAAGGTAAAAAAGGGTGTTTGTAAAAAAAAGAGCGGCTGTAAATTCTTCACGCCGCTCTTCTATGGAGAGAGTGATTATTCAGGAGAAAAGAACTTTTTCCTTGATTTTCCGGTTTCTTTTTACTTCAACCGGTGTATCTACAATTTGAAATAAGCGGATATTTTTCTTTACATGGTTCGCCAGGGAATCGATCAATGCTTTTGCATTTTTGTAAAGGGATTCATCTGCACCGATAAAGAGCTTAACGGCTTTATTGGTAAATTTAGTCTGCCTGGTCGCCAGGAAAATCAGTTTCTCTTTTATTTTCGGATCACTCATATCATTTTTTGTTAATGTAAGTCCGATTGCATAGCTGTTCTTATACCTGGCAATTATATCTACATCAAAGTCACCGACTTTGGAAGGTTCGGGGAGGTAAGTCCCGAATTTTCTTTTTACAGTAAGATACCCGTGTTTCCAGAACTGTTCCACAAGTAAATCGACGCTTTTTCTTTTCATCATTTCCATTTTAATAACCTCCTAATTCAAACCTAAATTCCGGTATATGTACACCGGCAGGATCGGTATTAGCGGTGTGAATTTAACATTATTTAAAATTTTGATATTACTTATTCTTGAATATGCGAACTTCTTTATTTCATTGGAGTTATGGGTTCTTCCGTACAGCACCTTTTTTCCGTTTTTCTCATAAGAGATAAAATAGGGATCGAGAATAATTTCATTAGACGAGTAAAGAAATTTTATTTTGTTCCGGTTTTTAATTGCATTTGAAAACAATTCCGATTTCATATACACTCCTTAATTAAACCAGCGGATCACGCCGATTACTTTTCCGATTATCGAAAAATCTTTTGTCTCTTTAATTTCAATAGGCTTGTACTTTTCATTTTCCGGTATAAGCCTAATCACCTCATTTTTTTTCTGAAATGTTTTTACGGTAACTTCATCATCAATCCGTGCTACAACTATTTCCCCGTTTAATGCCTCTTTTTTCGGAGAGACAATTACCAGGTCACCTTCAAAAATACCGGCATTTATCATGCTGTCCCCTTTCACGCGGAGTGCAAAGCAGTCCTCCGATTTTTTTACATAAGCCGGATCTATAACAATATTCCCTTCAAGATTTTCTATTGCCAGAATGGGAGAACCGGCAGCTACACGGCCAACTACAGGAATCTGGTGGAAAAGAGTGCTCGCATCAATAATATTATTATGAGGCAGCGAGATTCCCCGGCTTGCGAAGCTTTCGATATTGATGTAGCCTTTTTTAACGAGGGCATCTAAATGCCGTTTTACCCCAAATGTTGAAGAAATATCGAATCTTTTCCCGATCTGGCGAAGAGTAGGCGGGTAGCCGTTCTCATCCCTGAACTGCTTAATAAAAGTTAATATTTCTTCCTGGCGTTCGGTTAGTTCTGTTTTCATTTAAGTGCTCATTTGTTCACTGCTAATATAGTGAACAAACGTGCACTTGTCAAGAGAAAGCTCAAAAAAAGATATTATTAGTGATTTGACTAGTGATTTGTGAACAGATTACTAAAAAGGATGTGTAAGGGGTTAGGGGAGTAAAATACTATAAAATAAAAAAGGCTACATGTGAAATACATATAGCCTTTAACAAAAAAAAATATTAATGGTTATTTATACTCCGCTTCCGTTTCCACCTTATTTACATGAGTAATCCAGTTATGCTTATCCTCTGCAAGTCCGTACTGTATGGAGGTGATTGCATCGAAAAGCTTTAAGGATAAATCATCCGGCTCGCCGCCGTTGATTGTCATTTCCATATCTTTATATTTAAGCCATCCAACCGGGGAAATTACTGCTGCTGTGCCGGTCCCGAAGATGCTTACTAAATTTCCGTTTTTGTATGCATCGGTGACTTCATCAATGCTGACGCTTCTTTCGGTTATTTTCATTCCCCAGTCTTTTAATAATTGAATTACGGATTCCCTGGTAACACCCGGAAGAATTGTTCCGCTTAACTTCGGTGTGGCAATTTCATCCTTAAAACGGACAAATATATTCATTGTGCCGACTTCTTCAATATATTTCTGCTCAATTGCATCCAGCCAGAGAACCTGCGTATACCCGATCTTTTGAGCTTCATTTGCTGCGAAAAGACTTGCAGCATAATTTGCAGGAGTCTTGCATTCTCCGATTCCTCCTCTAACCGCTCTTACAAATTTATCCTGCACAAGAATCTTTACGGGCTTAAATCCTTCAGGATAATATGCGCCCACAGGAGAAAGAAGAATTATAAGCTTATAACTGGCGGACTGCTTTACTCCGAGAAAATGATCGGAGCCGTAAACAAAAGGACGGATATACATCGATTCTCCCTTTTTTGTCGGAATCCAATCTCTATCAATATTCACTAATTCTTTTAGTGCATGAACCATAAAATTAACATCAACCTCGGGTATGCATAATCTTCTTGCAGACCTGTTAAGTCTTTCAAAATGTTTTTCCGGACGGAAAATTGTTACCTCATCTTTTTTAGTTTTAAAGGCCTTCATCCCTTCAAAAATTGCCTGTCCGTAATGAATAAACATTGTAGCCGGATGCATTTCCAGATTTTCCAGTTGTTTAATTACAGGATTATGCCACCCGATTTCGGGATGGTAATCCATTTCAAAAACGTGATCGCTGAAATTCACTCCGAATCCAAGCTTTTCGGGAAGAGTTATTTTTCCGGTCTTTTCTTTCAATTTATAAATGATCTTTTCCATTTAGATTCCATTCTTTTTGATGAAATATTCAGACTGCATTTTAATGAAAATTAATGAGATTTTAAAATAAAAAATGCCCGGTGGAGGGCTACCGGGCATTCGGGTAGATTCACCGAGCAATAAGCTAAATGAATCCATCCATAATTTATCCAGATGATTTAACCGTGGCTTTAATAAAGCTGCTCAAAATATTTGAAATTCAGCTCAACAATTCAATACAATTAAAAATCAGTGACGTATTAAGCTCTGAGACCTCTAGAACTCTCAGAAATAAGTCGCCAAAATAACAAAAACAAATAACAAATAATTTTCAATATACAATATTCAACTTTCAATGTTCAGAAGCGTTTGAAATTTCTAATTTGTTTTTTGGATATTATTTGGAATTTGGAATTTTAGAATTGGAATTTGAGAACAGCAATGAATTTAAAATCACAAATAACAAAAAACAAATAACAAATAATTTTCAATATTCAATGATCAATATTCAATCATACCGTGCTTAAATAATTGAAAATTTGAATTTGTT
>DAISZW010000313.1:0-2276 GCA_036824595.1 Ignavibacteriaceae bacterium | reverse complement strand
GAATATCCTATATGATGATTTTAGAAAATGACGGCACTCCCTATTTCTATAAACGTTTTCCAAATAGTAACCAGACACGCGATTTTAAAGTACAGCCATCAGGAACATTGACAAGGCGTGTATATGAATCTCTCCAGTGCTTTGTTGAAATGGATTCGCAGTATGTTGATATTGATACAATGCGGTGCGGAAACGGCTATGGGACGGATGAGCATGAATGTATATTATTGCCTGACCACCACTACTTTCTCATCGGATTAGATTATCGAACAGTGGATATGAGCCAAATTGTAGCCGGGGGGAGCACAAATGCTACTGTAATCGGAAATCATGTCCAGGAACTTGATGAAAACGGCAATGTGGTTTTTGAATGGCGAAGCTGGGATAATTTTGAAATTGCGGATGCCGTACATGAAAATCTTACAAACAATACAATTGATTATGTACATATGAATTCAATTGCTGTTGATTACGACAGCAATATTGTAATCTCCAGCAGGCATTTGAGCGAAGTAACTAAAATTAACCGTAAAACCGGGGAAATTATGTGGAGATTTGGAGGGGAAAAAAATCAATTCACATTAGTAAATGATTCATACGGCATCTCATATCAGCATGATGCGAGACCTGTCCCGGGCAAACCGGATCAATATACAATTTTTGATAACGGTAATTACCGTAATTTCTCGAGAGTTGTCGAGTTTAAAATAGATACCTCGGCAATGACTGCCACAAAGATCTGGGAATACCGCCACTCTCCGGATTACTATACATATTGGATGGGTAATGCGCAGCGGCTTGAAAACGGAAATACCTTTATTGATTGGGCAGATTATTCACTTCCCAAGGCATTTGAAGTGACTCCTTCCGGGGAAGTTGTTTACGAGGCAAATTTTCAGCAGAGCATCCCTTGCTACCGTGCATTCCGGTTCGATTGGGAAAGTGTAGTTAAGGTTCCTTATTTAATTGCAGAATCTTACTCGGATAAAGTTACTCTCATATTCAATAAGTTCGGAGATAAAAAAGTAGAAAAGTACATAATCTACGGCGGACTTTCACCGAATCCTACAACTCCATTAGACAGCACATCAAATACTTATATCGATCTGACTAACCTGGAAAATAACCAGCGCTATTATTTCCGTGTTACTGCAAGAGACAGCAGCGGTGTTGAAAGCCCGTTCTCAAACCAGGAATCGGTAGTGGTTAATTTTATTCCGGCCGGTGTAAATTTTATTGTAAACGGAGATTTCTCTTATGGGACCGAAAACTGGATTTTTAATTTGCAGAACGATGGCCAGGCCCAGGGATCTGTTGTTGACGGGGAATATTTTATAAGTATAGATAACGGCGGTAGTAATATTTACGATGTACAATTGATCCAGGAAAGCTTTCCGATAATAAACGGAAAAACTTATCTTTTTGAATTTGATGCAAGAGCTGATGCAAACAGAATTATGGAACCGAGAGTAGCTCAAAACGGCGGCAGTTTTATTGTTTATTCAAAAACAGGTCCGGTGCTGATCAGTTCAACTCCAAAACATTTTGAATACGAATTTGAAATGACCGATCCTACCGACTACAATGCGCGCGTCGTTTTAAATTTCGGTACATCTGATATCGACTGCTATGTTGATAATGTTTCAGTTAAGGAAGTTTTGCCTAATTCGGTTGAAAACAATACCTCTCCTGTTCCGGATCAATTTATGCTTTACCGGAATTACCCCAATCCTTTTAATCCTTCAACAGCAATAATATATCAATTGCCTCAATCCGGAGAAAATTATTTTGTAACACTAACTGTTTTTGATCTGCTTGGCAGGAAAATTGCAGATTTAGTCAGCGATGAACAAACAGCAGGAAAATATACAGTCCAATGGGATGCTTCCGGCTACGTCGGCGGAGTCTATTTTTGCGAGCTTAAAGTGCTGGGCTCAAACGGAATTCAAATTTACAACAAAGTTAATAAAATCATGTACTTAAAATAAACTTATCTCAGAGTGAAATTATGAAAAAATTATATTTACTGGTTCTTCTTTTCTTTGCAAGCCAAATGGCTGAAGCCCAATTACAGAAGTTTCAATATCTTTCTCCGAAGCCTAATTCAATACTGAATTCAAGAGAAACAAATATTATTATCAGGCATGGAAAGGAAATTGATTTATCAACTATAAATAAATCTCTCCTCACAGTTACAGGATCACTGAGCGGAAAACATGACGGAAAATTAATCCTTTCAGATGATGATAAGACAATAGTTTTTAATCCTTCAACTC
>DAISZW010000312.1:0-2276 GCA_036824595.1 Ignavibacteriaceae bacterium | reverse complement strand
CTAAAAAAGAAAATCCATATACACTATTTAGCGTTCATTCTTATCGCAAATCTATTTATTTATCCGGTGGATTTACCGGCTCAGCCTTCCGGTGGTCCATACGGCCCAATTGCCCGGAAATATGAATTACCTAAAGTAACCGGAAAAATTTATTATGCGGCTCCGGACGGAAAGTCTGAACAATCCGGGGAAACTCTTTCCAATCCCACTACTATAAATGCAGCTATTGAACGTGTAAAAACAGGAGATGCAATTGTGATGCGGGGAGGCATCTACCGTACCGGCAATTTAGTTTTTAACCAGGGAATTACAATACAGCCATACGCTGACGAACATCCTGTTTTAAAAGGTACATTCGTTGCAGAAAAGTGGGAGGATCTGGGAAACGGATTGTGGACCACATCATGGGATCATTTATTTCCCTCAAAACCGGATAGTTGGTGGAGACGCAACAGGGAAGGGAAAAAAACTCCGCTGCACCGTTTTAACAATGACATGGTTTTCGTTGACGAAAAATTTCTGCAGTCTGCAGGCTGGGAAGGTGAAGTGGATGAGGAGTCCTTTTATATCGATTACGATGCCGGAGTGGTTTATATTGGAGTTAATCCTGCCGGTAAATTAATCGAGATCACCGCCTTTGAGGCTGCTCTAATAAGAACTACAAAAGAAATTCATGGAAAAGTTTCAGATAAAAAAGGACCGCAGGTAAGAGGAATAACTTTTACACAGTATGCTTACCGGGCCATTGAAATTGAAGGAACAAATCCGGAAGGGCTTTCCGACGAAGCCGATCATGGGAAAGAAGTAACAGGCACTACATTTGAAAATTGTACTATATCGTATTGCTCACGGGTCGCCGGATATTTCCGGGGAGATCATATGACCATCCGTAATTGCCGTATAAGCGATACCAGCACTGAAGGAGTATATCTGCTTAGTTCGTCGGATGTTCTTCTTGAAAAAAATATTTTTACCCGAAATAATATAGAGAGGATCACCGGGTATTATCCGGCGGCAGTAAAGATTTTTAATCAATGTTACCGGGTTACCTGCAATGACAATCTCGTTATTGATCTTCCGTATTCAAACGGCATCTGGTACGACGTAGGAAATGTAGACGGAGTTTTTATTAATAATTGGGTAGAAGGAGTTGGCGATATTAATAGTCCGTTTTCAATTGAACGCCCTTGGCCCAGCGACAACGGATTTTTCTTTGAAATATCGAAAGGGGCAATCTGCGCTAGAAACGTTTTCGTAAACTGCGACCATGGCGTTTGGGCACTTAACAGCTCGAATGTTAAATTCTATCAGAATACATTTGTGAATAGTACCGCATGCATATCGCGTAATGAGCGGAGCGCCGCCGGGGATCATTTCGGCTGGCACCCAAGTACAGGCCCGGATGTAGACGAACGCGAAGGACATGAATTTGTAAATAACCTTCTTACTGCGGATGAAAATTTTAAAAGACCGTTATTGTATGTCTGGCAGGTTTCGGCGCTATGCGAACAACTCACCAATTCCCAATTGGATCGACTCGATTACAATGTTTATGTGCGTACTTCGGATACGACAAATCCGCTGATCTGGTGGAGTCCTGTAAAAAATGATAAATGCAGTGCATCGTTTAATTCGCTTAAGGAGTTTCAAAAAAATTATAAAGACTTTTCAGTTCACAGCAGTTTCTTTCACAATTATAAAGGTTCTTTATTTAAGAGCTGGGATCTCGGAAATTATGAACTGACGGAGGATTTTCCCGGTTCCGGGGAATCAAGTCCGATTCCTCCTGAAATAGCCAAGTACATGGGAAAAACAGATTCGCATATTGGAGCATATCCCAGGGACTAAATTAGTTCTTATTGGAGTAAAAAATTGAAGAAATTTCTGTTCAATTTTTTTAATTGAAATTGAACCGGTTTTTTTCTCTAATTCTATAAATTATAACGATTTAAAGACTAAATTAAAGATAATTGAGCTTTCATTTAGTGGAAATAAATTGTTATGTTTAAACAGCCTCCGTTTAAAAGTTTCTCCCCTAACTTTTAATGTAAAAGGAGCTAACCCTCAGCCGCCTGGCTGGGGGTTTTTTTTCCGCTGTACCGGTCATAAAATCTTAACAAGACAAAGCAAAACAATTCGGCAAAGCCATTAAACTTTTTTATTTAATTCTCGAAAATAGAGTATAGAAATCTATACTTTTTTTATAGGGAAACGAACGTTTGAAGCAATCATTTTTAAATCAAGCATTTTCAATAAACTTTCCGCTTTATCAAAAA
>DAISZW010000152.1:0-8241 GCA_036824595.1 Ignavibacteriaceae bacterium | reverse complement strand
GCTCTCTCCACTTTATCAAACTGCATTTCGTACAAGGCTCTTCTCGCCAGCATCGCCCCGACAATCTTTTCAATGAATTCGGTATAGTGATTCCTGTTTGTTGAAAACCTGATTTTATAATCGGGATCTCTCGCAGGCACATAGCTGTTTCCCTTTACAACCTTGAAAAGAAAAATATCCGGCACCAAAGTGCAGCCTGCAGGTAATGTAAATTGCCCGGCTTGAATTTCATTTTCAAAAAGTTCCGGTCCGATATAAAAATCTCTATCTCCTATGTTTGTTGAAATCAGGTTTGTCATTATTCTCCTGTAAAGATTTTCAAGAAGACCTGAATTATAATTTTCATCCCTTTCAAACGGTTTCAATGCATCTAGGAATAATTTTATATCCGGTTCAATCTCTTTCAATGCTTCCGGATGGGAATTCCTGAGCTGATCGAAATACCAGGAACGCCTTAAAAGTTCTTTATCAATAATAACCGCATCCTTCCGGAAATTCTCAACGTGCTGGAAATAGTATGAAGGAGAAATTAAGTAATCCCATTGATAGCCGAATATAACGGAATTCTTTGTTACGCTGGTGAGAACCGCTTTTGTGTAATCTTCAAAATCGTAAGTGTATGACTGATTAACTTTCCTGAAATTAACATACACCTGAACAATTATAAAAAGTTCGATAATCAAAACTGAAATCAGGTAGATATTTTTTCCCATTTTCAGGAGCGAAGATAATTTCATTACTCCGAAGAGCGCAAAGTATGAAATTGAAAAGTATGCAAGCAGGAAATAGGAATCGATATCATTTATATCGTAATTAATTGAATAAAGGACGGTAGTGAAAAAACAGATCAGTAAAAAAATAAAAAATCTTCTGCCAGCCGAATAAGCTGCAAATAATCCGGCGAATGTTATAAAAAGAGAAACATTAAATTCCGTAATCAAAGAAGTAAAGAAGTAGCCAAGCTGCTTTTTAGCGGCGGCAGCTGAAGAGAATAACCAGACCTGGTATTGCTTTCCTGTTATATGCCTGAAAAATCTTTCAAAATCTATCGGATTGCCCCAGTTGATCACAGGATTTTGTGATGCCCTGATGGGCAGATATAAATATAAAAGTATCATGACCGGAAAAAATACTGCGAGCACAGGCAATAAACTTTTGAAACTTTTTTTGCTGAAACGGTATTTGAGAAAATATAAATATGCGGCTCCCGGCAGAATTAGAAGAGTTGTCATATGATTAGAAAATCCTAAAGCAAGAAAAAAAGCAAACCACAGCCATGGATTTTTAATCGTAAAATCGGATGCGTTCCCGTTGTATAAAAAAGATTTTACAAGAGAAAAAATTAAAAGACTAAAAAGAAATACCTGCAATGAGTATACCTCTACCGAAGTGCTTTGAAACCAGTAAGTCCTGCCGAATGCAAGTATTAATCCGGCTGATACTGCGGCAGGATATTTTTTTGTTTCCCATGTTTCATCCCGGATTTCCACGGCTTCATTTGCGGGAATCTTATCCTGACTGGAAAAATCTTTTTTACCTTTCTTTTTCTTTTTACCAGGAGTTTTTACAGGTTCCTGGTTCACTGCAGGCGAAAAACTTTTTAGATTATCTAAAATAATCTTCGATGTATATGTAAAAATGCCAACCCCCAAGGAACTCCAGATTGCCGAAAGAAGATTAAGCTGGTATGCCTTGCTGATCCCAAGGGGAATCAAAGAAAAAAGATAACCTGTAAGAGTGAACAGCGGATACCCGGTCGGATGTGCAATTCCCAGAGTAGCCTGTACTGCGGAAAGCTCACCCGAGTCGATTTGAATTACTGAAGGTGCTAAAGTAGTTAGGTATATTAGAAATGCAAATAAACCTGTAAGAATTGCGAAATATTTTTTAAAAAAATTCAAAACTCACCTTTAAATAAATAAGAATTTTTCTTCATCAAAATAACGGAAATAATTCTTTAATAATTCATAAAATGTTATAATTACATCTTAATGCTTTCTTCAAATATGGAAAGATTTGATTGGAGAACTTTATTAATTGCCGTACGCATCTCTTCCGCCGAATGTAATCCTATCCAGCGCGCAATAATCTTATTTTTCTTTTCGTCATTCGGCATAATTGAGGAAGTTGCATTGAAAATATTTTGATTTGCGGCCTGCAGTTCTTTTAAGAAAATAAAATTTTCTTTGAGGCCGGATATTTTCTTATATTTTTCTCCGATGTTCATAAGCGCGGAAGCTGATTGTAAAATCCCTTTTCCACGGAGTTTATCAAACATATCCTGAGAAGCAAGCATGAGAAATTGCAAAAGAAAATCTATGTCAGCTAATCCGCCCGGTATTTTTTTAAAATTTAAAATACTGCTTTGCGGACTCAGAATCCCCAATCTCCGGCTGTAGAGTTTTTTTCTCATATCGATTATCTCTGCTCTGATTTTTTCTTTATTTTCAGAGCCGATTCTGTTAACAACCGCATCAACGAGACTGTTAAAACTTTTTTTATTGCCGCAGGTAAAATTGATTTTGCATAGAGACTGCAGCTCCCAGATTCTTGCACGTGTTTTTATATAATTTTTATAACTTTCCAGATCCCAAACCAGCAGACTGCTTTTTCCTTCCGGCCTTAACCTGCAGTCTACATCCAACGGTTTAAATTGTTCTTTAAGGCTTAAAAGAAAATTTTGAAAATCTTTTTGGAGATAAGATTTGCCGTCAAGATTTTTTACAACAAAGATTAAATCGATATCGGAGCCAAAGAGCATTTCTCCGCTGCCGAAGCTCCCCATTCCTGCAATAAAATAATCTGATCCGGGTTCATTTTTAAATTGTTCATCCGAAATGGAATTTATTTTGAGAGTAAAAAATCGGGTTAAAATCTCCGAAAGCTTTGTAACGGAAATTATTTTTAAAATATGCTGAACAGACAGGAAGAAAAGAATTTTCTTTGTGGACCAGTTCTTTGTCTTGCTTTCATCTATCTTTTCAAAAACCTTTCCCGTTAAAAAATTTTCTTTCAATTCTTCATCTTCGGCAAACAGGTCTACGGATTTTTGAGAATATTCGCAGATTGTGAGGAATGATTTAAAAAATTTTTCATCTTCGAATGCATTATACCAGATTGAAGGAAAATTATCGGATTTTATTATCCTGACAAAATTCTGCAGAACAAGATCGGGATTTAACGACTTCTTGAGATATTTAAGCAAAGTGCCTTCAATATTTCTGAATAGTTCGGTAGTATTTTTATCAAACTCTTTTTGCCCTAATAAACCTTTGCCGCCTCTTAGATATTGAAGATCTTTTTCAGCCCGGAGCTTATTATCAAAAGTGATTTCAGGAATTTTTACGGAATAACTTTTTTCATCTTTTATTCCCATAATCGAATTATAAATTTTCAGTACTTCTTTTCTGGTTTTTATTACTGCTTCCGTAAAAGCGGCGGAATCGGAGTACCCAAGGAAAGCACCCATTTTATAGAGCATTTCTCCTTCGGAAGGAATGCTGTGTGTTTGCGCATCATTCATAAGCTGGAGGTAATGCTCAATTTTCCGGAAAAGGATATATCCCTGTCTGAAAATTTCAGCTTCTTCCGCTGTCAACAGAAGTTTTTCTTCAAGCATATTAACGGCATCCAAAGTATTGCCGGTCCGTATTTCTTTATACCTTCCTCCATTTAAAAGCTGCAGCGCCTGAATGGAAAACTCGATATCTCTTATTCCGCCCGGAATAAGCTTAATATTTTTATCATCGACTAAATTTTTCTCTATACCGCTCTTTAATCTTTTGATCTGCTCTGTAGGAGATATTGAAAATGAAGTCGGATAGACAAAAGGGGTGATATAATTTTTAAATTTATTAAACAGCTCTTCATCTCCCGCAACAAAGCCGAGCTTGATGAGCATTTGTCTTTCCCAGTCTTCCCCCCGGCTTTCATAATAATTGATGTAATCCGGATAACTTCTGCACAGCGGAGAATTTCTTCCATCCGGGCGAAGCCTGAAATCAACCCTGTAAATATATCCCGCACCGGTAATGGATGATGCGCTTTCAATAAAGAGGTAAACGGATTCAAGCAGTATCTCATGATATTCTTTCCCGGCGAGCTCTTCATTTTCATCATAAAAGATAAGCAGATCGATATCGGAGCTGTAATTGAGTTCGAAGCCTCCGAGTTTTCCTAAAGAGGCCAGGCAGTATTTTCTTTGAATGTTTTCCAGTTTGTATTTAGCAAGAGTTTCTTTATAGCAGATTTCAAAGAGGAGCTTTGTAATCACCGATGCTAAAATTGAAAGTTCCTCCGTAATTTCTTTTAGATCAATTAAGCCAAGAATATCTTTTGTCCCGATCCTTAAAATTTCTTTCCGCTTTAAAGTCCTGAGAAAATTCAATTTTGCTTCGAAAGTTTTAAATGATTCCAGGCTTCTACGGACTGAATTGGAAAATTCTTTTTCGTCACTTTTTTCATTTAGCCTTGAAGGATTAACAATTAAATAAAAATATTCGGGGTCGCGTACTAGAATATCCGTAAGGTAATTGCTGTTGATCGATATTGCAGAGAGTATTTCAACAAAATGTGGATATCTTATGCAGTTATTCAGGAAGGAAGATTTATCGAACATCCCTGAAATTATCCGCAGCATATTTGATTCGGATCCGAATGTAAAATACTTAGTTGATATTTCGGCGGAGAAAATATTCTGCAGCTTTTCAAAAGAATCTGGAGGCAGATACCCTGCAGAAAATCCGGCTAGTTTTCTAAGGAATTCTTCAGAGAGATTCTTGAGTCTGTATTTTTCGCTCATCATAGGGATCGGCAACTTTTTTTCAAATACAAAATTTCCGCTTGAACTAAGATTAAATTAAATTAAATTTCATGTTATAAATATTTGAAAAAATAACATGCAAAAATACAGGCTATCATACCTTTTACCTACATACTTTCTTCATATTTCTTTTATTTCTTTCATTTCCTTTATTATTCTTTTCATTGGGTGCAACGGTTCTAAAAACACCGATGGTACAAGTTTTGTGCTTGGGCAAATACAGACGGTGAACAATGAACCGTTTGCAGTGCTCGCCGTAATAAATGATACGTCTGTATACCTGCTCGACTGCAACGATGAAATTCACCAAACACTATACAAAAACCAGGGAAAATCAGCAAAGGTTTACTACAGCAGCATGTATAAGAATGATGAAGGTTTAAAAGTACTTAAAACAGTAAATGTCGAGATATTGGACGAGCAGGATTCTAATTAATTTCAATCAAAAAATTTTTTTCAGGAAATAATATGTGCAGGAAAGTTTTTCTCGCGGTATTGATTTTTTCTTTTATAATTCCTTGTCGGGTGTCTGCTCAAAAAAATAGTATTATAAAAGTTGCCGATGAAAGATCGGCGAATGTAGAACAAGCTTATCCTATTGCAGGCAGTGATCTTTTAAGGGATAAGGATCTTGAAGTGGCTGAATTCCTAAAGAATAATCCCGGTTATCTTGAAAAAAAGAAACTAACCAAGTCTGCCTGGACATTTGTTGTTGGTTCAACAAAATCATGGCTTGCGTACAACTTTACTAATAGCCAGAGTTATGCTGTTGCTTCAACCTGCCAGGCTGTGGGAACGAATTGTTATATTTTTGTTGCAAATGATGTTTGGAATTCAACTGTCGATTTAAACGCCGTAAATGCCGTTGCAAATGAATTTGATAATCACACACCTGCAAATGCAGGGAAAGGAATTTATCAGACTTGTATTGAAACTTACGGCAATCCGCCAGATGTAGATTCTGATCCGAAAATTGTTATTCTGATTCTCGATATAGTAGATGGATATACAGGTTCCGGCGGATATGTAGCGGGGTATTTTTATTCTGCAAATGAAGTCGGCGGAAATAGTGCTGAAATTTATTTTATGGATGCAGATCCTACCAATCTGCTTACTGAGCAGGGATTAAACACTGCTTTTGGAACAGCGGCGCATGAATTCCAGCATATGATTAACTGGAACTACCATCAGACAAGTCCTGAACTTACATTCATTAATGAAGGGTTATCAAAATCTTCCGAGATTATCTGCGGGTACGGAGCATCGATGCAGGGTTTATACGCCAATGAAACTAACCACTACCTTTTCGATTGGAGAAATAATGATCCTACGCTAGCCTTAAATGACTATGCAAGAGCTCAGCGTTTTTTCCTTTATCTTATGGAGCAGTTCGGGATTTCGTCTCTTAGTGAATTCGTACAATCTTATCAAACGTACGGTGTATCCGGTATAGATGGATTTAACAGAGTTCTCAACTATTATTCCTCTTCTCTCGGAAGGGTATTTTTAAACTGGGAAATCGCAAACGGGCTGAATGACAGAAGTGTTGATCCTGCATTCGGTTATATCTATGAACCTTTGCCTCTCTCCATCGGTACAATACTTCATAACCCGAATGTTAGTCCGACCGGGAGCACCTTAATAAACCTCGGAGCAGAATATTTTACTTTTACTAATTCTTCTAATTTGAGCGTGACATTTTCAGCATCCGGAAGTAATATAATTGTCAAAGCAATTGAGATCGGAGAAACTGCTTCAAGAGTAGTTGATGTTCCGGTAAATTCATCTTTTACCGAAACTGATTATCCATCTATTTATCATACTATTCGTTTTGCAGTAGTAGATACCAATCAATTTTCTCCTCAAGCCTATCAATGCCAGGCATCGGGTACACCGTTAAATACTGCTGTTGAATTGAAATGGGACGAAAGTGAACCGGTAGGGTATTTGCCTTTACCGCCGGGTGATACCATAGGCGTGGTGTTTGATGCCTTCAGCGGGGGCAGGTTAGATTCCATAAGAGTCGGATTAAGACAGGCCGGTTCTATTAACGGAGGTATATGGGAATTTAATCCTACATGGAATCCTTCACCTTTAGGAATTAAACTCACTGATTCTTTCACAGCTTCAATTTCAACAACTCCTCCAAATCCGCCTTATCCTGTCCCATGGCCTAATTGGGCAAGTGTTGATTTAAGATCTTTAAATATTACCACAGAATTTCCGTTTGCTGTTGCCTTTGCCTTACCGGTGCTGAATAACCCGAATGTGATGGTTACGGAGACAGAAGGGACAGACTTTGCATACAGTTTAAGCTATTCTACTAAAGACTCCAGATGGCTCTTTTATACCACGGGAAATAGCAGCACCTACCAGTTTTTAATCAGGGCTTATGTAAGCATCATCTCCGGCACTGAAAAAAAGGTAATTGAATTAACCCCGACGAGCTATGCCTTGACACAGAATTATCCGAATCCGTTCAACCCGGTGACAAAAATAAAATACTCGATACCTGAAAACGGAAATGTATCTTTAGTAATTTATGATCTTACAGGAAGGAAAGTTGTTGAGCTCGTGAATGATTTTCAAAACGCCGGGAACTATGAAGCTGATTGGGACGGCAGGAATGAATTTGGACAGTCGGTAACGAGCGGAATGTATTTTTATTCTATAACTATGGGTAATTTTACTCAGACAAAAAAAATGCTATTATTAAAGTAAAATTATTCTCATCAACATTTTTTTTAACCCGGCAGCTTGATTGTGAGCCGGGTTTTTTATTTTATATCGTTAGCAGAATCAATAAATAAAAGAAAAATATCCTCTCATTAAGAATTATATCCCACTATTTTCAAGATATATTATTTCAGTCTAGAACTTTCAGAGTCTGAAAATAATACACTTTTCCCATGTGATTTATGCACGGCATGTAAATTGGACTATTTTAGTCATTTTAAAACTATTTCAATAACCATTTTTCTAAACGGGAGGAAAATGAAGCACTTATTGATACCGGGATTACGATTTATTTTCTTTAAAAAGATCCTTTTAGTACTTCTTCTCTGTTATTTTTCTTCATATCATAAATATTTGAATAAGATATTATTCAATTCCAATCTTTCAGGGAATTTTCCTTCCGGAGGAATTCAGGAAACAGCAATATTTGCAATAACAGCAGTTATATTAACTTTCCTGCTTCTTGTAAGTACTGAATTTTACACATGTTATGATCGTGTATCTTTTAAATTCAATTTGAATCATATTCTTACACTGTCTAAAATCCATACACACCTGTCATCTGAAAATATGCCAAAACAAAAAAAATTTCAACAATTTCTACGGCACTTGTTTCGCATTGTCTCATGCAAGTTCAACTCCCTGAACTTAAACTCGTTAGATAGAGGGGAGCTAAGCTTGCA
>DAISZW010000028.1:19619-24807 GCA_036824595.1 Ignavibacteriaceae bacterium | reverse complement strand
GGATGAAGATATTTCATGTAAATTCGATTCTTTATTTTGTTCTGTCATAACACAACCTGAATATATTATCTATAAATATTAGTAAATCATAATAATAAATTTACTATTTGGAATCACAGAAGCGAAAAATTTTTGACTTATAATTATATAAAAGGAGAATAAAGCTGGTGAACGGAGAGAAAACATTACAAAGTCAGGATCAAAACAAACCTAAAGAAAGCTGGAAATTTCCCAGGGCTTTCTGGACAGCAAACTTAGTTGAATTATTTGAAAGAGCCGCATACTATGCAATGTTCATAGCTTTAACTATTTACTTGTCCCGTGTAGTAGGATTCAATGATATTGATGCAGGATGGATCGGCGGTGTATTTGCCGCAGGATTATATTTTCTTCCCCCTTTTACAGGAGCATTCGCAGATAAAATTGGTTTCAGGAACGCAATAATATTAGCATTTGCTCTGCTCACGCTGGGTTATTTTACATTAGGCGCACTTCCGTACAAAGTAACAGTCTTGCCTGCATTGGTAGTTTTGATGTTCGGCGGTTCATTTATAAAATCGATAATTACGGGCACCGTTGCAAAAACTACGGATTCGGCAACACGTGCAAGAGGATATTCTATTTTTTACGGAATGGTAAATGTCGGTGCATTCCTTGGAAAAACTTTCGCTTATCCTCTTAGACTCGAGTGGGGTGTTACCTCAATTAATTTTTACGCCGCTTTCATGACTTTTCTTGCACTTGTAGTAGTTTTCTTTTTTTATAAAGCAGTAGATATGCACGGCGAGGGGAAAACCATAAAGGAAGCCTGGGAAGGTTTAAAAAGGATCACTATGAATGCGAGACTTCTTCTGCTCATCATTATTGTTACAGGTTTCTGGATAATTCAGCATCAGCTTTATGCAACGATGCCGAAATATGTTTTACGGACTGTAGGCGAACATGCATCGCCTGAATGGATTGCAAACGTCAATCCTTTTGTTGTAATGTCCACTGTTGTCCTTATTACTACAATGATGAAAAAAGTCAGAGCAGTTTCATCAATGATTGTCGGAATGTTTCTTATGCCTCTTTCCGCTTTGCTGATGGCCTCAAGCTCAATACTTGAATCATTTACCGGCGAATCTGTCGCAATATTTTTTTCGGCACATCCTGTTACTGTAATGATGATTTCGGGAATTGTTGTGCAGGGTTTAGCGGAATGTTTTATCTCTCCCCGCTATCTTGAATATTTTTCTATTCAGGCACCCAAAGGAGAAGAAGGTTTATATCTGGGGTTCAGCCATCTGCATTCATTCCTTGCATCAATACTTGGTTTTGGAATTTCAGGCTATTTATTAACTGCATATGCGCCGGATCCAGCAGGACTATCCCCGGATCAGCTTAGGAATGCCTACGATAATGCTCACTATATCTGGTATTACTTTGCTGCGATTGGATTAACTGCAGCTTTTGCTTTAATAGTTTACAGGTGGTTTTTCGACAGAAAAGACAAGAATAATCTCCCTCCGGTGGCTGAAACAGTTGATGTGAAGGCAGTGTAATTTTACATTATTGATCTTTCATAAACCGTTTCTATTGGAGGTGAACTCTTTAAGGTCTGATAGACAACGCAGTATCTTTCTGTTAGTTTGATTAAAGAATTTATCTGCTCTTCTGATGCATCTGTTTGTAATAGGAACTTCAATCTTATATTTTTAAATCCCACCGGAACTTCCTTAGAAACAGCCAATGTACCGCGGAAATCGATATCCCCTTCAGCGATAACTTCAGCATCATTTAACTTTATCCCTAATGAAGCAGCAACCGCATTTAAAGTTACACCTGCGCATGCAGCTAAGGATTCCAGCAGCATATCCCCGGAACAAATGTGCAGCCCGTTTCCACCGGTTGCAGGATGGAGCCCGGCTTCTATTAAAGCTTTGCCCGTTTCAACTTTGCATGTAATGCCTTCATCAATTTTCCCTGTTGCCTTCAGTGTAATTAAAGCGGCGCCGGGTTCCTTTTTATATTTTTCCTTTAAAGGAGATTGAATAGCTTTTAGCTCATTTGATTCCATGAATCACCTTTTTATTTTAGTAAATTGTCTTTCCCAAAATTTAAAATAAAAAATTAACATTTAGTTTACTCAGGAGCAGCAATGAGCAAATCACTAAATTTTCCGTATAACACCCACAATTTTCTTAAACACCTTGCAAAGAATAATTCCAAAGAATGGTTTGAAAAAAACAGGGAACTTTTCAACAACGATTTTCTGCAGCCTGCAGTTCAGTTTGTTGTTGATATGGGAGAAAAACTGCAGAGATTAGCTCCCGAAATAATGGCTGTTCCGAAAGTGGATAAATCTATTTTCAGGCTTCACAGGGATGTAAGGTTCAGCAAAGATAAATCTCCTTTTAAAACAAACCTCGGAATTTTATTCTGGGAAGGAAAGGAGAAAAAACAAAGTCCCGGTTTTTATTTTCATATTGAGCCTAAACTGTTTTTTCTCGGTTCGGGGACATACATACTTGAAAATGAAAAGCTTAAAGTATTCCGGAACGCCGTTTACAATATCGAATTGGGTAAAGAACTTAATGATGCTGTTAAAAAAGTTTTAAAAAATAAGAAATATCAATTGGGAGGAAAATTTTTTAAAAGAGTTCCTAAAGGATTTGATCCCGAATATCCTTATGCAGAATATCTAATGCACAACGGGTTATACGTTTATTATGAAAGTCAGGATTTTAATGAACTAAGAAATCCAGTCGATTTTTCATTTAAGATATATAAGGATATGCTTCCTGTTCATCAGTGGCTGGTAAAGGCGTTACATTAAAGGAATAAAATAATGAAACAGGAATTTGATTTTAATATAAAAACGGCCGATCCTTCTTCTCCTGAAGCGCTATTATTAACACAGGAGCTGTTTGATGAACTCGAGGAATTGTACGGGAAAGGAAGGATAGAAGAATTTAAGGAAGAAAATAAAACCTTTCTCTATTTTATAATAGCTTTTGAAGGCAGCATTCCGGCCGGATGCGGAGCTTTAAAATATTTTGATCCTTTCACAATTGAAATTAAAAGAATGTATGTAAGGAAGCGTTTTAGGGGTAAAGGATTATCAAAATTAATTCTGCAGGATCTTGAAAAAAAGGCGAAGGAGATGAACTACAATA
Source organism: Ignavibacteriaceae bacterium (assembly GCA_036824595.1). Classification (GTDB taxonomy): domain Bacteria; phylum Bacteroidota; class Ignavibacteria; order Ignavibacteriales; family Ignavibacteriaceae; genus DATKLQ01. The sequence continues at coordinate 21,649 of DAISZW010000028.1, read as the reverse complement.
AAGTAGTTTTAGAAACCGGCATAAGGCAGCCTGAAGCAGCTGCTCTTTATGAAAAAACCGGCTACCGGGGAATACAACCATACGGCAAATATGCCGATGATCCGGAAAGCCTATGTTATGAGAAAAGGATTTAGACTGCAGAATTAATTAGAAAAGATTAAATATCCAGCGTGTCATGGGACAAAGATGATTTATGTTAATAGGCTAAAATTTACAATAAAAAAATTCAATTTAGGCTAAATTATTGTTCAAAAAATTTATTGCCCTTCTTTTGAAGTGGAGAATTTTAATTTTACCCGGTAAGCTGTTCTTGATTGTTTCTGCCATAATTATCGGGATACTTTCCGGTTTGGCAGCCGTAGCCCTGAAAACTTCCGTGCAGTTTATGCACGAGTTTCTTCATTCCTCTTTTAATGATAAATATAACACCTATCTCTTTGCCATATATCCTTTAATCGGAATATTTTTATCGGGATTATATGTCCAGCTTGTAAGAAAAGGAAAATTAGCCCGCGGAATAGGGAATGTAATAGTAGAAATTTCCAATAAGAGAGGAGTAATAGCACCTCATAAGCTTTATTCCCAGCTTTTGAGCAGCTTTTTAACATTGGGATTCGGTGGTTCGGCGGGATTGGAAGCACCCATTTCCGTTACTGGAGCAGCAATAGGATCAAATACCGCACTGCTCCTCAGAATCGGAGAAAGAGAAAGGAAGCTGCTTCTAGGATGCGGAGCCGCGGGAGGAATAGCAGCAATTTTTAATAGTCCCATTGCAGGTGTACTTTTCGCAATTGAAATACTTATAAGCGAACTTGCCATACCGAGCTTCGTTCCGTTATTAATCTCATCAGCATCTGCTACAGTAGTCTCGAAATTTCTTTATACAGGCCAGCCGTTTAAATTAATTACAAATACATGGGAGCTCAGCTCCCTGCCTTACTATATTGTTTTAGGAATTCTTTGCGCCCTTCTTTCTCTTTATATAATAAAAGTATATACTGCCTTTCATAAATTTTACGGCAGCTGGAACCAGCCGTATTTAAAGGCTCTTACCGGAGGTTTAGCGCTGGGATTATTACTATTTCTCTTCCCGCCTCTTTTCGGCGAAGGATACAATATTGTAGAAGCATTTTTGGACGGAAAGTATGTAATATTATTTGAACGGAGTCTTTTTTGGCAGGAACAGAACAATATTAATTTTCTCCTGATTTACGGATTTGTAATAATGATGATGAAAGTAGTTGCTACTTCAATTACCGTTAATTCAGGAGGCAACGGCGGAATGTTCGGTTCATCATTATTTATCGGTGCGCTGTTCGGATTTCTTTTTGTAAGGGTTATTAATATATACGGCAGCGGCAACCTTATAGAAATAAACTTCATTGTTGTTGCAATGGCTGGTATTTTGGCCGGCGTAGTGCATGCACCTTTAACCGCAATCTTCCTCATTGCTGAAATTACCGGAGGTTATGCTTTATTTATCCCTCTTATGGTCGTTGTTTCGCTTTCATATTTTATCGCCGTTTACTTTGAACCCTTCTCGATTTATACCAAGGCAATAGCGGAAAAGGGCGAATTTATTCTTTATAACCGGGACAGGCTGATCCTGGAAAATCTGATGCTGAGCAAATTAATTGAAAAAGATTTTATAGCTATGAATCAAAATGATCCTCTGAAAAAACTGATCGATGCAATTGAACAGTCAAAAAGAAATATATTTCCTATATTGGACGATGAGGGGAACCTGCTTGGGATTGTACTGCTGGATGACATCCGGGAAATAATTTTTGAGAGGGATCTTTATCATCTGCTTTTAATGAAGGATATAATGACTAAACCGCCAGCTGTGGTAGATGTGAAGGAAAAAATGTACGATATTGTTAAAAAAATTGATGAACTTAATGTCTGGAATCTGCCCGTTGTAAAAGAGAAAAAATATATCGGCTTTATATCTAAATCAAAAATCCTCAGCCAATACAGGAATTTATTAATTAGACAGACTCAATTTTAAAATCGTATCACAGATTATC
>DAISZW010000028.1:15418-19519 GCA_036824595.1 Ignavibacteriaceae bacterium | reverse complement strand
AAAATTTTTTAAAGTGAAAGTTCCCGCTTCATAATTGCCAGAACTTCTCTTATTGAATGTGGTTTAAAGTTGAGCTCAGTTTCTGCTTTTAAGGTAAGAAGTCCGGAATTTAAAGGACGCTTTGCAGGCTGTTTGAGCTGTTCCGTCAAAATAGGATTTATCAGGCTTTTATCTAAATTAAAAAAATCGGCTATTTCCATTGTAAAATCGAAACGGGATAAAAAATCCCTGCCGCCGATATTATATATTCCTTCTTTTTTATAATCTATTACTTTATTAATAGCCTGAACCAGATCTCCCACGAATGTAGGATTATTAATCTGATCTGTAACAATATTTATTGCATTCTTTAAGCGAAGCATATTTACAACCCAGCGGACAAAATCGGGGCGGTTCTCTTCTGCCCTTCCAAATAATACATTGGTTCGTAAGATCGTATGTACAGCTCCGCTTATTTTTAAAACATTTTCACTTGCTAATTTTGTACGTCCGTAGTAACAAAGGGGATTAGGAGTTGCTGTTTCACTGTAAGGTCCCTTTAAGCCGTCAAAAATATAATCGGAAGAGATATGAATTAGATGTGCATCAAGAACCCTTGAAGCTTCGGCTAAATATTCGACTCCTTTAACGTTAATTTTCCATGCCAGCTCTCTATCGGTTTCACTTTGATCTACATTTGTATAAGCCGCAGCGTTTATTATAAAGTCGGGATAAAAATTAAATATCGCATTTTTCACCTGGTCCCGCCTGGTGATATCGCACTGGATATAATCCACCTTTTTAACAACGGATTCTCCTTCAACCGAACATCCGAGAAGCTGATTGCTGTTTTGAGCAGTAAAAAAATTAATGAGTCTCTGCCCGAGCAGCCCGTTTGAGCCGACGACAAGGATTCTTTTTTTAATTAAGTCTCGCGACAACATCTTTTTTTAAATTCTTAAATTCATTTAAATCTGCATACGACGCAGCGCATCCGCCGGCAATATTTGCTGCATTCAATGATTTAATTAAATCGCCGGTTTTAAGATAGAAGTAAAAAAATATACTTCCGAATACGTCTCCGCAGCCTACCTTATTCTTTGCTTCAATATTTATAGCGGGAATGCTTAATGAACTGAGTTCATTGTTTTTAAGCAAAAAAGTCTTTGATCCCGATTCACCGTTAGTTACAATAAGCATGCGGCAGCCTGAACTCAAAACTTCCTTAATAATCTCTTCAGCATTTGGTTTGCTGTTTAAGGTGAATAATTCGTGCGTGTTGGCCTGAATTATATCAACCGATTTTGCCCACCGATTAAAATCCGGAATTACTCTAAAATGCCTTTTCATATTTTCATCTATTCCCCGCGAAAAGGTGTGGACATCAATGTAAATTAATCCTTTGTAGTTATGCCGGAGTTCCAGAAGCTGGTTTAATGATACATCATATCCGGTAATCATATTCAGGTAAATTCCGTCGAACTCATTAATTTCTTCAAGATTAAGCTTCAGGTTATCGGTTAAACTCCCGTAGCATTCTTCCCTTTCGCCTTTGTCCTTAATTTTAAGATAAACAAAAGGTATCGATTCTATAAACTGTAAATATTTTGTATTAAGTTTTTCATATACAGGCTTAAACAGATCATAATTTTTATCGCTTACGGAAGTGCATAAATATATTTCGTCATCTTTATCCACAAAATTCCGCAGTGCTGAGGCGCTGTAATAAATGCCTCCGGGTTTAATTTGCACGCTCCCGTTCTGGTCAACATGATCTTCAACGGAATGTCCTACTACTAATAATTTCATTCTCTTAATGCCGCTTTAATCAATTAATTTAATTACAGCAGTTCAATATCGGTTATCATAAAAGCCGGGAATTTCTCTTCGGAAACAGTATAAATTTTTTTTGTTCTGCTTAAGCATCCGTACCGTTCCGAGTAAAACGTCTCCTGTATAGAAGTAAAAAAATACTCGGCTGACGAATGAAATCTGATTTTTATTTTAACTCCGTTCTTTTCAGCAGAATATTCATTGCCGGGATGCTGAATTAATTCAACATCCGGATGAAAAGTAATATTGAATACGGCTTTATGCTTTTTGCCTCCGAAAAATTCATCTTTAATCTTTATTAAGTTTTTTTCTTTCAGAAAGTGAAAAGTCCTTTTGCATATTACAGGATCAGGGAGTCTTGTATAAGCATAATGCTGTGCTACCAAAATATCCTCGGTTTCCGAGGATTCCCATTCTAAAATTTTTGGCTTGGTTAAATCTCCTTTAATTTTGAATAAACCTTCAAGCTGAGAAATAGGTTCATCGTCAATACAGGATATGTTATGACTTATATCCGATCGGAATTTATTCCGCAGTTCATTGTCGGCATAATAGGAGAAGGTACCGGGGTCTACAATAATTTTATTGTTCTTATAAAAAAGTTCAAAGTTGAAAATATCCAGGTGTGCGCCGCTTTCGTTCATCCCAAGCTCCCCGGCATCGATAAAAAAATGGAGATCTTTATTTCTGAATATGAAATGCTTCCCTTTTGTAAATCCCGCTGAACCTGCAGAAAAATTTGCTTCTTCGCCTGCGGCAATGCTTTCATATTCTTCCTGTGTCTTAATACCAAATAAAAAAAGTATTTCGGCTGTTATATTTGAGTGACAGCGTTTAAACTCCGCTTCTTTAAATATCATTGCTCCAGCGGGAAGAGGAAAGGAATAATCTAAAGCGTTACTCAGGTTTATATCTAATATTCTGCTGCTTATTTCATCGCCTGCTGCCGGGATGGAGCCGTCGTTCCTCAAATATGCCGATTGAACTCTGAACATTCTGAATAATCTCTCTTTATATTCACTGCTGAAATTAATGCCGGCTCTTTTCCCCATTATTTCGAACAGGTAAAAAGTTTCTAAAGCTACGGAATGAAAAGGAAGAGACTGCTCACGGCTGATTCCGTCCTCATAAACCTGCAGACGTATTTCCTGCTCAATACCGTTCCGGGCAAACTGCAGATTTTTTTTCCCGTAGTTTACACCTTGAAAAAACAAACCCGAGAATAAAAGACCCAACAGATTTATAAGATATTTGTGGTCCCGATTTCTGTCGTAAAGAAGGTTGTTTTCAATAAATATAGAATGATATAAAACGAAATCTATTAAGGAATTAATAACTGCCGCATCTATTTTAGCCGAGTGGATAAAGAAAGAGAAACTAAATAAAACATTAATAAGCCGTATTGCAGCTTCAGACGAATCGAGCCAGTGTATGCCTGTACAGAAACCGTTTTGCGCAATAAAATCTGAAAAAAGGCTAAAAAATTTATCCGTATATTTTTCTTCGCCTGTTAAAAGATAAGCTTTGCCGAGCTTTAATCCCTGGTGAAATCTCGCCAGCTCCCACGGATACTTAATATCGACTCCTTTGGGAAAATTGAAAAAATTACCGCGCCAGCTGAGTACTTTCTGCCATTCATATTTTCCTTTATAATCAAAATGCCAATTAATGTTTTCTCCCAAATAAGTCTCCCCCGAGCAGAATAGATTATATTTGTTTTCAACAATCTTATCGGCTTCTGAAACAATTTTTTCACTTGGTTCAATCATTTTAAGAATTTCCGCTGCTTTCCGGTATTCGTCTTCATTTGAATAAAAGTTGAATGGATATTTCTTCTTGAAATCATTCGCCAAATCAGGGGTAATATAATTTACCTGCGGCAGGCCGAGCTTTTTTTGGGAAAAAAAGGATGCCTCAACTTCCCTGCGGAAAATTTTTGTGCGGAAATTATAATTGAACTTGTTGAGTAAATCAAATACAACCATTTTGGGTTATGTTATCAGGCATTGAGATGACGTAAATAATTAATTAGCTATATTTGTCTTAAACTTTTATCATACATATGCCGCAGGCATTCAACCAAAATTAAATAAAAATAGCACAACTATGAAAATCGGGATTACTTGCTACCCCACGTACGGAGGCAGCGGCGTAATTGCTACGGAATTGGGGAAAGCACTTGCACTTAAAGGACATATTATTCATTTTATCAGTTATGCCCTCCCCTTCCGCCTCAATAATTTTATTGAAAATGTGGTCTTCCATGAAGTTGAAATGAGCAACTATCCT
>DAISZW010000028.1:0-15318 GCA_036824595.1 Ignavibacteriaceae bacterium | reverse complement strand
GAAAAAACACTTACTAACTACTACATAGACAAGAATATCGAAGTGATTCCGAATTTTATAGATACTGCATTGTTTAAGCCGAAAAAAGAAGGATGCTTAAAAGAACGTATCGCCCCGAACCAAGAAAAAGTTTTGATTCATACCTCAAACTTCAGGGGAGTTAAAAGAGTTATGGATACAATCAAAATCTTAGATAAGGTTATTAAAGAAATCCCCGTAAAGCTGGTTCTTGTGGGCGATGGTCCGGATAGATCCGAATGCGAGCGCCTGAGCCGCCAGCTTAATCTGTATGAACATGTTAAATTCCTCGGCAAGCAGGACGGACTAGTAGAAATTCTTAATTGTGCGGATTTATTCCTTATTCCTTCTCAATCCGAAAGTTTCGGCCTATCGGCTCTGGAAGCAATGGCCTGCGGACTTCCTGTCGTAAGTTCGAGCGTCGGCGGGCTGCCTGAATTAATTAAGCATAATGAAACGGGATATATTGCGGAAATAGGAGATATTGACAGAATGGCCCGGTATGTTATTGATCTTTTTACTAATGAAAGAAAATACAATTTGTTTTCTGAAAATTCACGCACCAGGGCAGTTGAGTATTTTGATAAAAACAAAATCATTCCTCAATATGAAGAATATTATAAACGTATTCTGGAATCCTGAAATAACAGTCCTATTATTAAAGTAAAATTTGACTGAAAAAGAATTTATTGCATCCTGGACAAACAAAATTTTCTCCGAAGGAATAAAGACCTTCCCGGAAGATTTTAAAGACATAAAAGAGTTTGAAGAAATTAACCTTCCGGGGAAATCTCTGCTTATCGGAACGGAGCTTTTCGGCAAGATTGAAATTATTACTGCGGATGGAACTGTCTTTTTACAGGCAGATGATTATTATTATGCAAAATATTTGGTCTATTCCGGCAGGCAGCAGAAATGTAAAATAAAAGTTCCAAAGAATAAAATTGAAATAAAATCTTTATTATCCGAGTACGAAAAATACCTGGATTCAATTGTTGTACGTCTTAACGCGGAGTATAAAAAAGTGTTCTCCGGGAAAGATTCCAGCTTTATGGTGAATGAAATTTTCAGGGCGTTGAACTTAGTCAGGTATTAATAAAAATTTGAAAGAAGTAAGCGGCGATATTTTCAGCTATCTAAAAAATCTTTGGGGAGAAACTTCTGCAAAAAAATATATTGAATTCATTTCACGTAAGCCATCCCAATATATCCGCATCAATACAATTAAAACAAACAAAGAAAAATTAATATCAGATTTATCTAGAGACTACGGTATTAAAACAGAGCCATGCATCGGAATCCCGGATTGTTTTGCTGTGGTTTCCGGTAACGAAATTATAGGCAAGACCATCGAGCATATTAATGGATTCTACTATATTCAATCATTTTCTTCAATGATACCTGCGTCTGTTTTAAATCCTTCACGTGAAGAAACTGTTTTGGATTTATGCTCCGCTCCAGGCTCAAAGACAACTCAGTTAGGGGAAATAATGGAAAACAGGGGGACACTTGTAGCAAATGAAGTCCAGCTCGACCGGGTAAAAATGCTGGTATTTAATATCGATAGAATGAATGTAGCAAATGCCGGAATAATTCATAATAAAGGTGAATGGCTGAGCCGTATTTATCACGATCATTTCGATAAAATTCTAGTCGATGCGCCCTGCAGCGGGCTGGGTATTATTCAAAAGAAAAGTGAAGTACTCGACTGGTGGTCAACAAAAAGAGCAGAAGGATTAGCCGAACTGCAGATGAAGCTCCTTGTAGCCGCAATAAAAATGCTGAAGATTGGGGGAGAAATTGTATATTCAACCTGCACAATTACAGTGGAAGAGAATGAACTGCTGATTAACAAAATCCTGAAAAAATATCCTGTACAATTAGAGGAATTTGAACTTCCAATTCAATGGAATGAAGGATTTACAACTTATGCTGCGGAAAAACTAAATCCGGAACTAGCCAAAACAAAAAGGATTTTACCCTGGGAAGTCAATTCGGAAGGATTTTTTATTGCAAAAATCAGAAAAGCAGGCGCAACCGGCCATCCTGATCCTTTAACACTAAAACAAACCCTTTTAAAGTTTTATAATTGGGATAGTAAAGAATTAAAGACTTTATTAATTCATTTAAAAAATGAATTTGGGATAAATATTGAAGTATTTGAAAAATATAAATTTTTAATCAAAGGAAATGACATCTTTTTTATTACTTATGATTGGAAAGATAAAAACTTAGGATTATTCGAGCGGATAGGAATTAAATTCGGGAAAATGGATAAAAAAGGAGAGATTGTACTTCATACCAATGCCGCACAGCTTTTGCAAAATTCTATTTCAAAAAATATTTATGAAATTAAAGATCAGACTGAATTAAAAAATTACCTGGAAGGGGGTGTCATAAAAGCCGGTCCAGATTTTTTTCCAGGCTTTAAAGGACAGTGTGTAATAAAATATAAAGATTTTATTTTAGGGACTGCCGTCATAACTAGTGAAGGAATAAAAAGCAGATTCCCGCGGTCTAAAAGAACCCAGAGTATATATTATTAAAAAACTTTATACAGAAAGAATAAGCAAATTAATTTTCAAAAATCTTTTTCAGATCATCAGTATTCCGGGTTTTTCCTAATGCCAGCATAAGCTTTATTCTTGCTTTCTGCCCATTTAAATAGTCTGCAAAAATTACTCCCAGCTTGTGAAGCCATTTTCCTGCACCTGGATAACTGTAGATATCGAGTGTTTCTCCGGCAGGACAACGGGAAACCAAAACAACCGGAATTCCTTTTTCAACTGCATATTTAATTCCGTCAAATGCCGGAGGCGGAACATTGCCCACTCCAAGAGCCTCAATTACAATTCCGCTTGTGCTGCCGTCTGCCGAAAACTTAAAAAATTTTTCATCCATGCCGGCATAAACAGTAATCAGATCGACATTAGTAATAATTCTTTTTGTTTTTATCTTTTCAAGTTTCCTGGGGAGACGGTTAAGAATTGCTCTTCCGTTTCGCACAAAACCAAGCGAGCCGAAATCGAGACTGTGAAAGCTGTCAATCTGCTCCGTAAAAATTTTTGTTACTTCACTTGCTGCATTTATCTCCCCATTTAAACACACGAGAACACCGAGATTCTTAAAATTATCATTCAAACAGATTTGTATGGCATCCATCAGATTTCTAGGCCCGTCCCAATCCGGTTCCGAGCTGTTTTTCATAGAGCCGATAACTACAATTGGAATTTCTGTTTGTACAGCGAGGTCAAGCAGGTAAGCAGTTTCTTCGAGTGTATCCGTTCCGTGTGTAACAATTACACCGGCAAAATTTCTATTATTAATTTTCTCCTGAATTTTTTTTGCCAGATCAAACATCAGTTCGGGAGTCATATGTGGTCCGGGGTATTTTCCAAAATCGTAGCACACGATATTTGCCAGCTCTTTTGCCTGAGGTATCTTCTCAAGCAGTTCAGACCCGGAGTAGCGCGGAATTGCGCCTCCCGTCCTGCTGTCAATCATCATGGAGAAAGTGCCTCCCGTGAATACCACAAGTATATTTTTCTTTTTCATATTGAAGTTTGGATTTTTAAGGATTTATTTATGAAATTAACCGTAAAATAAGACAATAATTTCAATTTTGATATAAAGAATCCGGCGCTTAACATGACTTGAAGGCATACATTTTATCTCTTATCTTTGAAACAAAGAAATTGGAGTTTAACATGTTATTCATTGAAGACGTTGATCTTACGCCGAATCCCCAGGCTTTAAAATTTATTTTAAACCGCCAGCTGTTGAAATATGAAACAAGGCAGTTCTCAACTAAGGAAGAAGCTGAAAGAGATCCTTTCGCAAAAGGTATTTTTGCAATTCAAGGAGTTGTCTCGGTTTTTTATATGAACAAATTTGTTACGATTGAAAAAGCTAAAGAAACAAGCTGGGGACAAATTCAGAGACCTTTTCAGAGTTTCTTAAAGAATTTCGATGAAACTCAAATTCCCCCTGAAAAGGAGATAAAAATTGATGAAAATGCAGGCGAACTTTTGACTAAAATAAACGAATTAATTGATCTGAGAGTTCGTCCAGCTCTTGCAGGCGACGGAGGTGGGCTTCAGATTCTAGGCCTTGAAGGATATACTGTAAAGATTCGTTACCAGGGCGCCTGCGGAACATGTCCCACCGCAATCAGCAGCACACTTGCAGCAATTGAGGGTCTGCTGAAAAGGGATATTCATCCTGCTTTGGAAGTCGTTCCGGCTTAGGAGTATATATTATTTTTCAATAATAACTTTTAAGCGTGCGTATTCTTGCGGATATTTACACTTATTTAAGATCCTGAATGAACAAAACTCAGGTTCACAACGAGATAAATGGGGTTTAAGGCATGTTTCATTAAAGATTATCTTATCTGCTTTTTCAAATTCTTCTTGTAATCCATCAATGACATTCTTGTTTTTATTTTTATAATCCAATAATTCTAATAGTACTTTATCTATTACATTACTCATGTAAATTTAGTTTTTGTAATAAATAGATTCATCATTGTTTATATCTAAAGAAAATAAATCTGGTTGGTCTGATATTTCTTTTGAAAAAGGGATAAGAATTCCTGTAATTATGTGATTTATATGTTCGAATACTTGTTCTTCTGGTCTTGAACTATCTATCCTTTGTATATATGGGGCTTCCATTTTAAGAAAAATCTTTCTTGCTTCTTCCAGATGTTCCTCTTTTTCGAAATGATTAGGTACTTCTCCTCTCTGGTATCTTATCCTTGTTAATCCTATTTTTACAGCGCAATCTAAGATGATTACTATATCAGGTTTTACAGCAATTTTTTCATTCTCTCTTAGAATAATACTTTTATCTAAACCTCTTGCTCCTTGATAAGCCACAGAAGAAAAATAATATCTGTCCATAAGCACAATTTCATTTCTATCTAAAGCAGGTTTAATATTCTTTTCACAATCTTCCTTACGATCTAAAAGAAACAGTTGCATTTCTTCTTCAACAGAAATATTATCTCTCCCATCTTGCGCAAGTTTTTTTATTTTCTGACCATATTTCCCATCAGTAGGTTCTTTAAATGAAGAAACTTTATAATGTATTCGAGAAAATTGATCATACAATCTTCTTACCATAGTAGTTTTTCCAGCACCATCAATGCCCTCGATTGCAATTAACACCCCTCTCTTTAGTATATATTTCTTCAATGCTAAATTCTTTTAATTGATAATTAAAGATATTCTATTCTAAAATTATTGTCAATTAATTTGTTCTCAACTTCTTTATTATTATATCTTTTTTAATAAATTAGATATACAAAATCGCTTTAACCTTTCCAGAATAAAAAATGCCAAACCGTAGGCAAATAAAAGAGAATCTTTTTTATGCCTCCCTGAAAATCGGGGGAATACATTTTAAAGTATTTTCATCTCATAAAGGAATAAGAAAGATTTTTATGAATAAAAAAGAGGGAATGATCAATTCCGGATTTGTTACAAAGCTTTACCACGATGATCCTTTGATGTTCAATGTGTTTAATGAAATTACCGAGTATTTTGACCACAAACGAAAAAAGTTTACGGCTCCTTTAGACATTATTGGGACCGAATTTGAAAAAAAAGTTTGGGGAGAGTTAAAAAAAATTCCTTACGGAAAAACTGTTAGTTACAAATTAATTGCGCAGAAAGTCGGGAATGTAAAGGCACTCCGTGCAGTCGGAAGGATAATCGGCTTAAATCCCCTGCCGGTAATTATTCCATGCCACAGAGTGATTAATTATAACGGCAACATCGGGGGTTACGGCTGCGGAATAAAAATTAAACAAAAATTACTTGAGCTCGAGGGAAGTTTAAGCCTTGAGTTGTTTGAGTAAAATTCTCAGTCTTTTATCTGGCTAACCTTACTGATATCGTCCAGTTTGATGAAACGTTCATTAAACTTGTAGGTTCCTTTGGACGTTTTCACCGTCTTAACCAGTTTTACATTTACTCCGGTTTCCTTCTTTTTGCCTTTTGCTTTTTCTGCAAATGATTGCTGTTTAGCCATTTTTAATTCCTATTTTTTGGGGTGAAAATATAGAGAATAAAGAGGTTAAAAAAAAGATACTAAATGAACAAGTTACTATAATTATTTTAGCTGCCTTGCTGCTTTTTCAAAAAGTTTTGCTTCAATTCTTCCGAGGAGAGGCTGTATTCCTCAGCTTTTATAAGATATTTTGTATACGGATGGTTTGGTGAGATTAGCACTTCGGATGCTGCTCCGCTTTCAATGATTTCTCCTTTGTACATTATCAGAATTTTTCCGCACAACTTTCTTAAAATTCCCAGGTTGTGAGAAATGCAGATCATTGCAGTTCCAAATTCTTTATTTATTCTTTTAAAGAGATTTAGAAAATTTAATTGTGATTCGGCATCCTGTGACGAGAAAGGTTCATCTAAAATTAAGAGTTCCGGTTCGACTGCAAGAATTCTTGCCAGGGCTGCACGCTGCTGTTCGCCTCCGCTTAATTCAAATCCTTTCCGCTGTCTCAGATTTTCCGGGAAATTCACTGCATTAAATATTTTTTCTTCCTTTTCGGAAATTATGCTCCCCATTCGTTTTGAATCTTTAAAACCTTCCGTTTGCAGCAGCCGAGCAGTGATTGCTTCTTCTACTACCTCATTGATTTTCCTTAAGGGATTTAAAATCTCCCCGTTATTCTGAAATAAGATTTGAACCGGACTAGCTTTCTGTTTCTTCCAATTTCCGGAAGATTGAAATTTAATTGAACCGCCGGAAGGTTTCAGAATTCCTGCAACTACTTTAGCCAGAGTAGTTTTTCCCGCACCTGATTCCCCTGCAATTCCCATAATTTCTCCCTTCCCTACTCTGAATGAAATGTTTTTTAAAATTTCTTTCTCTGATGCAAATTCACTCAGGCGCCGAGAAGTCATCAGCTTAAAATCCTTAACCACTTGTTCAATGCTGTAGGAAATATTTTCAGCAATCAAAAGATCATTCATATTAGTTTCAGGCTTTCAGGAAATTAATATCAGAATATTCACTGATCTTGAAGAATTCGGAAGTATTATAAAATTGTGCAAGTTTTCCGCCGGACAAATATGAAATCTTATCGCTGATTTTTTCGGCGAAAATTATATCCTGTGTAACCAGCAGTACGGAGTTTCCCTGAGAAACAAAATCCTTGAGTTTTAGCAGCATAAGATTTGCTATTGCCGAATCAATTCCGGAAGTAGGTTCGTCCAGGATTAAAAGCTTAGGATGAGCCAGCAGTGAAAGTACAATGCTCACTCTCTGCGCCATTCCCCCGCTGATTTCATAAGGATAAAGCTTATACAGTTCTTCTTGCTTTGGAAGGAAAAAATACTCCAGCAGGGAGTTCAATTCATCTTTTTGATTAACAATATCGAAATAATACCGCAATGGTTTTAAAGGATCGAAGCTGTTTGCAGCATCCTGAAAAACATATTTTATCTTATTCTTTCTAAGCTGTAATAGTATTTCCTGAGGCAGGGTTAAAATGTTTTCTTCTTCAAAAATTACACTGCCTTCGACGGAATAATATTTTTTATCCAGCAGACCCGTCAGCGATTTTATTAAAGTTGATTTTCCGCTTCCGTTTTTTCCAAGGATTGTAAATATTTTTTTCGGTTCCAGATCGAAACAGATATTTTCAAGAAGCAGTCTCTCCGAATTAATTTCTCCTAATTTTATCCGCTTGATGGAAACAGAAAGCATTTTCTTTTTTATTTTTGATTTACAAAACAAAATAATAAATTAACATTAAAATTATTATTGGTATTTATGATTTCAAAGCAAAATAGTCTTTCAATACTTTTTATCTCCTTTCTTTTAATCATTTCTTTCTTTCACGGCTGCGATTCCGAATCGGCTTTTTCTGCAAACCAAATCGTGGTTGGGATTACTTCCGATATCGAATCCTTTAATCCGTTGTATTCATTCAGCGGTTATGAAGTTCATATTTCGGAATTACTTTACTTAAGCCTTGTCCAGTATGAATGGAATGAAATAGAAGGGAAACTCGATCCATACCCTATGCTGGCTGAAAAATGGGAATGGGCCGACGATTCCTCATCAATAAAATTTTTTCTGAGGGATGATGTTTACTGGTCGGACGGAAGGAAATTTAACTCGGAAGATGTTGTTTTTTCTTTCGATCTGTATTCCGATCCAAGAGTGAACAGCAGGTTCTATGGTTTCTTCGAAAATTTTTATGTAAGCAATGATCAGGAAGACAGTCTGCATGTTATTCTGGATAAAACCTTTGAAGTTCAGGATTCTTTTACAGTAACTTTTAATTTCAGAAAAAACTCTATACCAAGTTTAAAAGATATTGACTATCCTCTCCTCCCACGGCATGTTTATGAGCATGTTGACAGAGAAAATTTCAGTCAGAGCGAAAAAGATATCAAACTCGTAACCAATGGCCCCTTTTTAGTGGAAAAGTGGGATAAAAATCAGGCAATCATTTTGAAGTCAAGCAAAAATTGTTTTCTTTATAACTCTGTTAGCGCGGATCAAGATGAAAATACAAAACCTGTTGAACGGCTGGTATTTAAGATTGTCCCTGATTATAATTCCCGTATCACCCAGTTAAAAAAAGGGGAAATAGATTTAATGGAGGATGTAAAGCCGGATAATGTTTCTTCGCTTAAAGAAAACGAGAAAATAAATATTGCCTCTGTTAAGGGAAGAGAATTTGATTACATGGGATGGAATAATATTAATATCGATGAATACAGAAAAGGAAGATTGCTGCCTAATAAATTGTTTGGAAATCCGGAAGTAAGGAAAGCATTGACCTATGCGGTAAACCGGGAGGAAGTCCTTTCTGAATATTTAAAAGGATTCGGGGATCTGGCGTCGGGACCTGTTTCTCCGATATTTAAGAAATACTTTGATGAAAGATTAAAGCCATTAGAGTATGATCCTGAAAAAGCAAAAAAGATTCTGTCGGAACAGGGATGGTCGGATAAAGATAAAAACGGAATCCTTGAAAAAGGGAACAGTCAGTTCAGCTTCATTCTGAATATTCCAAGTGGAAATCCCCGGAGGGAATTCGCATCTACAGTCATTAAGAATAATTTCCGGGAAATCGGCATAGACGTCTCTGTTCAGGCTTATGAACCCAGGGTATTTTTTCAGAAACTTTTTTCAAGGGAATTTGATGCATGGATTGCTGCATGGGTGATTCCCCTGCCTCTCGATCTTAAACCATTCTGGCATTCCGACCTGCAGGCAAACCAGTTTAATCTTGCAGGATACCGGAATAACCGGGTTGATTCGCTCCTCGAGCTTATAATTGAGACAAAAAATGATGATGTGAAAACCGAATCATATAAAAAATTACAAAGTATTATTTACGACGATACGCCGTTTACATTCTTATACTGGACAGATAATATTGTAGCTTACAATAAAAAAATTAAAAATATAAATGTAACCCCTTTGTATCCGATTCATCATGCCTGGAATTGGAGGCTGGAAGAGTAACGGAGGGACATACGGCTGATTAAGGACATTAAGTGGAGCTTGGTTGTTTGCTATTATATGTTTTTGCATTAATTGAGAGTTAATAGTGGGCAATAGAATTTTATTTATTCTAATAAAACGGATTGCTTCTTCTTTTGCAGTTTTATTTTTAATGATCAGTTTTCTTTTTATCCTGCTTCGAGTATCACCCGGCGATCCCTCTCAAAAGTTCATATCTCCGGAATTAAGTCCCGAGCTAGCTGCAAAAGTAAAAGAATCATTTGATCTTAACAGTTCAACGTTTGATCAGTATAAAAGCTTTATAATAAACCTGGCACAGGGAAATTTGGGAATTTCTTATAATTACAGAATTCCGGTGCTGGCGGTAATTAAAGAGTTTCTTCCGTTCACAATTCTTTTATCCGGGATTAGCTTTATCTTTCAAATTTTCTCCGCATTCTTCCTTGCGTTAATATCTGTGAAAAGAATGAATAGTAATATTGATAAAATGATTTCGAAAATGAGTTTAGTAATGTATTCTTTGCCTTCATTTGTGACGGGAGTTTTTTTAATATTTCTTTTTTCCGAAACGATCGATCTTTTTCCCGCATCCGGGTTCCGGTCTTTTGATCATGATTCATTTTCATTCGCGGGAAAATTGTCTGATTATTTTGTTCATTTGATTCTTCCGGTTATAACATTATCGCTCGGCGGAATAGCCGTATTTTTCAGGTATCTCCGGGATAACCTGGAAGACATCTATAACAAAACATTTATTTTAAATCTCAGAGCAAACGGCCTAAGCGAAAAACAGATTGCATGGAAGCATGTAATACCGAATGCCGTAAGTCCTTTAATAGCCGCTGCAGGAATAGAACTTGGAGTACTTTTAAGCGGCACGCTGATTACGGAGGTAATTTTCGGATTGCCGGGAATGGGAAGGCTGGCGATAAACGCAATTTTTGCCCGGGATTATCCTCTCATCGTCGGCTGCACTTTGGTTGCAGGAATTTTAATCATAATCAGCAATCTGTTTGCAGATTTCGTAAAGGCAAAAATGGATAAGAGACTTCTATTCAAAGGCATACTAAACTGATGCGCAGCAAAGTAAAAATATGGCATCTCGTTTTTCTGACTTCAGCATTAATCATAGTAATCAGATTTAATTTGATAGTAAACACTTTTGTTTTATTTCTAAGATTAATTGAACTTTTATTCTTTGATTTCTCCCTTGCATTAAAACAAACCGCCTTTCCGCTCTTCGATTCCTTGCTTTCGGTATTTTTAATTATTGCATGTTTCATTCTATCCTTCGGCATCAGAAAAAAATATGGAATTTTATCGCGCAGATTAAATTTTTCCTCATCCGCTGCCATCATACTTTTGTTCTTTTTCCTTTTTCCTTCTTTGATAGCACCGCTGAACCCGGATTTCCAAAAAAACATCGGCGTTACCAAACTTCTTCTTCCCCTCAGTTCCGTTAAAATGATTAATTTAAATTCCAGAAATAATATTGACGAATCTCCGTTAGGAAATTTTATAAGCATTAAAAAGAAAGTTGTTAAAGAATCTTTCAATGAAGAAATAATTTTTGCAGACAGTGTTCACTTTTCCAGGGAAGGCCTGATTTATTTTCAAAATCGTGCGCAGCATATTATGCACATGGATCGGACAAAGGTTGACAACGGAAAGCCAATAATTTCCAATATCCTTTTTCTATTAGGCACGGATGAATTCGGGAGGGATATTTTTTCACGCCTGGTTTATGGAACAAGGATCTCCTTATTTGTGGGCATATGTTCGGTAGCGGTTTCGTTTATCCTCGGATTATTCCTCGGATTCCTGGCCGGTTACCCGGGAGGATTTGTAGATATTATAATCAGCCGCATAACGGATGTTTTTCTAATGTTTCCTATAATATTTTTAATAATTCTCATACTTGCACTTTTCGGAAATTCTCTCTTTGCGGTAATCCTGGTTTTAGGATTTTCCGGGTGGATGAGCTTGTTTAAAATTGTCAGAGGAGAAGTAATCGCACTTAAGAGTAAAGATTTTTTTATGACCGCCAGGATGATCGGATTAAGCAAGTGGAAACTGCTATTTAAAGAAGCACTCCCCGTCATTCTTGCCCCGGTCATTGTAAACCTTATTTTCCAATACAGCAACGTGATTCTTGCTGAAGCCGCTTTGAGCTACCTCGGTCTGGGAACAGGCACCAGCTATTCTTCATGGGGTGCAATGATTGAATCTGGACAAGATTATTTAACCGATGCATGGTGGATGATTTTTTCCCCCGGCATTGCCTTATTCATTACGCTTCTTGCGGCAAATAACCTGGGAAGAGAAATTAATGCTTATTTTAATCCGCGTCTGAAATGATTAATCAAAGGTACATTCTGAAAAAGAAAATAGGGGAAGGAAGAAGCAGGGTTTATCTTTGCAGCGACACCGAACTGAGCGGAAGAGAATTTGCAATAAAAATCCTGCCCAACAGCAACGATCTTTATGAAAGAAAGCTCTTCAAAGATGAATTTTTTTCTTTGAAAAAATTAAATCATCCCCTGATTGTTAAACCTTACGATCTTGGAAGCATAGCGGTATTTGACGAACAGGAAGAAGCTGATTTTTTAGGATCCAAATATTTTACACTTGAGTATTTCCCCGGTGTTGAACTGCTTCAATTCGGCAGTATTAAAAAACCGTATGTTTTAAAAGAACTTATTACACAGATCTGCTCCGTACTATACTATCTCCATCAGTCAAATTATATCTATTACGATCTTAAAGCTGAAAATATACTGGCTGCTGAAATCGGCGGCACTCCTTCAATTAAATTGATTGACCTCGGACTAGCATCCCATCTCTCTTCAGGATTAGATTTAACAATAAAAGGAACTGCAGAATATATTGCTCCCGAAATATTAAGGAAGGAACATCATGATCATCGTGTTGATCTTTATTCACTTGGAATTTTAATATACCGGATAATTTATAACCGGTTTCCTTTTAATACGGAAAACAAGCTGGAAATTTACAAGGCCCACCTGGAAAAGGAATTTGAATTCCCTCCAGCTGATTACCCGGATAATATAATCGTGACATTGAAAAAACTTCTTAACAAAGACCCTGATCAAAGATACCGGAATTCGCTTCAGGTTATTAAGGATTTAAATTCAAGTATCGATAATTTTTCCGCCCAATTTAATCCCGCTAAGATTTTTGCCGGGAGACAAGATATTATTAATATTCTCTCGACTTTCATTTCAGACGTAAACAGCTCCGAGTTGTTCATGGTAAAAGGATCCGAAGGTTCCGGCAAAACAAGCCTGGTAAATGAGATTTCTTCCTTATACGATAGGGTGATTCCGGTTTTCAACAAAAGCGGCAAGACCGGTTTCGATTTTATAAAATTGCTGTTAAAAGATATTGTTTTCAACCAGTATGTATACCCGCAGCTTTCCCCGGAATTAAGAAATAATATAATTGACTTTCTGTACGGCTTTAAACTGGAAATTATTGATGAAATGAAATCAATAATCAGCCAGATAACAATAAGTTCCAAATTTATCCTTGTTATAGATGATTTTAATTTGTTTGACCGTTTCTCACTGGAAGTGTTCAAGGAAATTATTCCCATTCTTCAGGTAAATAAAATTAAAGTAATTCTTACAGAAGGATCTGACTCCGAATCTTTCTCGAAAACGCTTCATAATACAAAGGAGTTAATTCTTAATCCCTTTACGGAAACTCAGGTAAAGGAATTTGTTGAAAAAAGTTTTGCGGATTTTTTTCCCCGCAGCGAGTTGAGAAAGATAATCTTGATTTATTCCGATCTCCTCCCGGGAAGTATTATCGGCTTTTTACACGATTTATCCTTTCTGAAGATAATTACATACTCCGGAGGGTTTCCTGAAATTAAATCTGATGAAACCCCGGTTATAGAAACAATACTCAAATCCTCTCACGAAGAAATCTATAATATCAGGTTAAATTCCCTTGATGAAAAGGAAATGGAGGCGGCGAAATTTTTATCCGCTTTTGAAATTCCTGTCGAGCCCTATATTCTGAGCAGATTATTAAATATTGAAGAGAAAGAACTATCATTAATTCATGAAAATCTTTTAAATAAAAATATTATTCATCTGAATAAACAGACCGGAATTGCCGTAATTACATCGGAAGGTTTTAAAAAGTATATATACTCAACTATCCGTAATAAAAAGGAATTTCACTCCCTTATTGGAGCCGCACTAGAGAATGTTCAAAAGAAAGATATTAATCGAAATGAGGCTGCTAGACATTATGAACTTTCCGGAAACTATTCAAAAAGCTGCTCCATCTTACTGGATGAAACTGATATCACAGAAAAACTATCCGCTTTTTCATACCAGAAAAAAATATACCTGCATCTGCTTGAACTCCCTTTGACCGAAGAGCAAAATATTGATATAAAATATAGGCTGTGCAAAGTACACTACAAACTGAACGAATTTCAGAACTGTATTGATCTTATTAAAGAACTGTTGAACGCACAGTTTATAAAACAAAATCGTAATGAATTATTAATTCTGAAGGGAAGCTGTTTAGTGGAGCTTGGAAATTATGAAGAGGGAAAGAGAATATTGACTGAATTAGTTCCTAAAATAAAGGATAATGTTCAGAAGCTGAAATTATTGATGGAGATCGCAAATGCAGAATTTGAGCTGGGAAGATATAAAGATGTTAAAAAAATATGCGATAAGATAGTTAGTGATACTAATTTACCTTTAGAGGATAAAGGAAGATGCTACAATTTGATGGGATTAACAGAAATTTTTAATGAAAATAAATTAGATGCCGCTCTTATTTTTTTTGAAAATGCATGTAGAGTCTATATTGAAACAAACTCAAAAACCAATATTGCAAATATGGAACAAAATATCGGAAACATTTATAATATTAAGGGAGATGATCAAAACGCAATATTATATTGGAACAATTCATTAGACACTAATCGACTTATAGGAAACATAATAAGAGAAGCTCAGCTGCTTCACAATTACGGGATATATCATTTTAATAAATTGAAATTTGAGAAAGCTATAGAAAATTATTCGAGGGCTATTTTGATAATTAGAACTTTAGGGAATTTTACTTACGAGATACCTGCTTTGTTCGATCTTATTGAATTATTTATCATAATTTGTGAATATCAGAAAGCATTAGAAACCATAAATACTGTCCGGGAAAAATTGTTAAATATTAATAAATCACAGTATGAGCTCAAATTATTATTCCTATCAGGAAAATTATATTATCTAATTGGTGATTACGAACAATTAAAAAATATTTTACAAAAGTATCATCTCTATTTAAAAGAAAACGAAGTTCATGAACAACAGAAAAACACTTTCCAATATCTTTATTATATATGTAAGGCTTTGCATGATCCTTCAAAAAAAATTATAGATAAATTGAAGGAAACTAGAGCAAATTTGCTAATTAGGAATGAAGAATTTGATTATTCGGCCTTAACTATTATAATAACAACTTTATTAATGGATTCTAACGATTTTGATGCAGCTTTAAATGAATTGAACCATGAAGAATTCATGAATATCTGCAGAAAGAAATATTTAATCGATGCTGAAAGAGAATTTATGCTCGGAAGAATCTCCGAGTTGAAATCATCGTTCAATCTTAAACACTCTTTAGAGTATTTTGAGTCAGCTTATAATAAAATTAAGGATACACAGGTTACAGAACTTACATGGAAGCTTTTATTTTCGTTAGGAATGTATTATTACAAAAGGGGAAACAGCAGCAAAGCAAGAGATT
>DAISZW010000151.1:0-8292 GCA_036824595.1 Ignavibacteriaceae bacterium | reverse complement strand
TGATGATATACTCAGAGTGAGGCATCAATTTGCAGATGCGCAAATAAGATCAAACAATCAAGTATTCTATGATAATTCGCAGCGCTCCACATTGCTTTCACAGATAGAAGCTGTATTTACAGAGCCTTCCGAATTCGGACTGGGAAATATAATGGACGAATTTTTCAACTCATGGAATGAATTATCGGTTACTCCTAATTCTCCGGCTTTAAGGGATAACGTCATTCAAGCCGCAAAAAAGATGAGCGGAAAAATTAAAACCATGAGCGATGACTTGAATACATTGCAGTCCGGTATAGCTGAAAACTTTAAAGGGAAAATTGATGATGTAAATACGCATCTGAAAAATATTGAAATGCTTAACAGGCAGATATTTGAATTTGAAGCAATCGGCCAAAATGCAAATGATCTTTTGGATAAACGTGATCAGGCTATAGATGAATTGAGCCAGCTTGTAAATATAAATGTCACCTTCGATGACAAAAATACCGCAATGATTTCAATTGGCGGAGTGTATGCAGTGGATAAAAATTACTCCACTCAATTTAAGGCCGATGCAGAAAACGGCAGATTGAAAATGGTTTCCATTGAAGGAGCCGATGTAGAATTATCCGGAGGCGAAATTCAAGGACTGGCAGAAATCTATGGAAATAAAATACCTGAATACAGAAACAAGCTGGAGACTATTGTAAGTTCTTTGATGGAAAATGTCAACAGCTTGCACAGCCAGGGATATTCACTGCATAATCCGCCGCAGACTGATATTAAATTTTTCCAAAGTTTCATCGGTGGAAATCTGGAGATAAACTCCGAAATACTAAATGATCCTAATTTCATTGCCGTTTCATCGGACGGAACAAGCGGAAACGGAGAATTAGCACTTCAAATATCCGAAATTGCAAACCAAAAGCTTTTAAACGGAACGACATTAACGGAATCTTATGCAAATTTGATCAGCGGAATAGGCAGTGATAAAATATCTGCGGACAACACAATCCAGTCTGCGGATCTTATTTTATCCCAGCTTGAACAGGAGAAAGCTTCGGTATCGGGAGTTTCTCTTGATGAAGAAATGACTAACATGCTAAGGTTCCAGCGTTCTTACGATGCATCGGCAAAATTAATTAAAGTTGCCGATGAGATGCTTCAAACATTACTTGAACTGGTGCAATAATGAGAATATCCGATTCTATTCTAGGAAATACATTTATCAAGGATTTAAACAGAATTAAATCGAGAGTTGCCGAGCTGCAGGTGCAGATAGCTACAGGGAGGAAGCTTCAAAGGCCGTCTGATTCTCCCTACGGCACTGCCAGAGTAATTAAGCTGCAGAGTTATTTAAACGGTTCTAATTTATATTCAAAAAATATTCAGAATGCCATCCCCTTTCTTGGTGAAACTGTTTCCGCACTTGATTCTGTTAGTAACGAATTGACCAAGGTACTTAGTTCTCTAACGGAGTTAAGCAATCCGGCTAACCAGGATGATCTTACAATTTATGCGAATCAGATTGATATGGCGCTGAATGCAATATTAGATAAAGCTAATTCAAAATACGACGGCAAGTATCTGTTCGGCGGAACCGATTTTTCATCGGAACCCTTCGGATTATCTGCCGATAATGAAGCAATTGTTGTTAAACCGAACAATATATCCGGAGAACATCAGATAAAAGTCTCACCCAGCATTTTTCAAAAAATTAATTTAAGCGGAACGGAAGTTTTCGGAACAATAATCAAGCAGAACGGAAACCTAGATGTAAATGCAGCTGTTGGTTCAGTCTTTTCCAACCAAACTTTGGTTTATGATGCAAAAGGAAATGAATACACTCTTACCCTGAATTACACCAAAACGGCGGCGAACGGTTATGATTTAAATTATGACATTACCGATACAAGCGGTAATTCAATATTTTCAACGCTTCCGCCGGCACAGCAGTTACTATTTAATGCAAGTACAGGAAATCTTGAATCGATCAACGGAGCTTCCTCCTTTTCAATAAGAATTAATGAGCCTGATTCGAAGATCGATTTTTCTTTAGACTTTTCGTCTTTGAAGGAAAACAACAGCCCTGCTTCATTAAACTTATCCGCAAATCAGGATACAGATATATTTAATACTCTGCTTACAATAAAAGATAACCTGCTTGCAGGAATAATCCCGGATGATAATCAGATAGAGCAGTTAAAAAAATTCAATAATCATATTTTAAATAAAGCCGCTCAAGCCGGTAATATAATCAACCAGCTGAATGATACGGAAGAACTTCTAAACAGCAAAAAACTTGTGACCGAAGGTTTGATTGCAGGTGAAGAGGAGATTGATGTTGCAAAAGCAATAGTCGATCTTCAGCAGCAGGATTATCTGCTTCAGGTTTCCTATAAATTATCTGCAATGATTCTTCCCAAATCGATCCTGGATTTCTTATGATTAAGTCAGCCGGGACCATATCTGGTCTTATTTTAGGCTTATTATCGATATTCGGAGCATTCTTTATTGAAGGAGGTTCGCCAAAAGCTCTTTTTTTATTGCCGGCATTAATTATTGTTTTCGGCGGTACTTTCTCTGCTACGATAATCGGTTTCGGATTTGAAAAATTCATAAACATTTTCAAGCTGATCCACCTTGCTTATTTCTCTAGGCCCTACAATTTAAAAAGATTGATAAACTTATTTGTAGGTTTCTCGGCAAAGAGTAAAAGATCCGGCATTCTTACCATTGAAAAAGATATTGAAATTATAGAACACCCGTTTCCCAAAAAATTAGTACGATATGTTATTGACGGAACAAACGCTGAATTATTAAGGAATTTAGCTGATCTTGAAATAAAGACAATGCAGGAGCGTCATTATTCCAATATAATGATTTTTAACAAGATGGGCGGTTACGCCCCGACTATGGGAATCATCGGAACTGTAATGGGTTTGATTATGACCCTGGCAAATGCCGGGAGCGATCCCGATCTCCTTATTAAAAATATAGCGACTGCTTTTATTGCCACTCTTTGGGGAATATTCAGCGCAAATATTATTTGGTTACCAATCAGCGATAAATTAAAGAAATGTCATCTGGAAGAAAAATTAATGATGGAGATTTCACTGGAGGGGACGTTAGCGTTGCAGAACCTCGAGACCCCCTCGATAGTAAAAGCAAGACTAGCAAGCATGCTTCCTCAAAAAGAACAGGTAAAAATACACGGATAAATAGTTTTGAGGAATCCTTTTTTGAGGAAGGTTCGGATAAAGACAGATATCTGATTACTTACTCCGATCTTATTACTCTGCTTCTCGGCTTGTTTATAATTCTCTATGCAATCTCGAATATTGATGCCAGGAAATATGAAAAAATGATAGCTGCAATCAGTAATGTTTTCGGGCATGAAGGAAAAATCGTCGGACTTGAGAATAAGGTCATTAACATTGAACTGCCCAGCAATAATTTGAAGCTGCAGTTAACTAAAGTTATCCGCGATTATAAATACGATGATTTTATAAAGCTGGAAGAGAATGAACGGGGAATTACAATTCATATATTAGATGAAATTCTGTTCCCCTCGGGAAGTGCGGAACTTAATAAAGGTTCTTTAACTGTTATGAAACATATTGCATCCGTAATCAAGGCTCTGCCTAATGATATAAGAATTGAAGGACATACCGATAATGTACCTATTTCAAAACCAAATTATCCTTCTAACTGGCATTTATCGGTTGCCCGTGCTTTAAATACAGCTTATTACTTAATAAATAACGAAAATCTGCCTTCGGATAAAGTTTCAATTGTGGGATATTCGGAGTACAAACCGATAGCATCCAACGAAACCGAAGAAGGAAGATCAATGAACAGAAGAGTAGATATAGTAATAGTTAATAAATAAATCTTATGCAGATAGAAACATTTCAATTCGGTGCGGTTAACTTCATTGAAGATAACATACTTAAATTCAAATCCGGTTTGTTTGGTTTTGAAGAACTTAAGAATTTTCTTTTAATAAAACCGGATGACGACAATATTTTCTACTGGCTCTATTCAGTTGAAAAACCTGAAATCGGTTTTCCACTGATCGGCTTAAATGTGGTTTATGAAAACTTTCCCCCAGAAGAAAAATGTACAGCCTTTGGAATTGTTACGATGAACCAGGATCCGCTGAAAGTCACTGTTAATTCAAAAGCGCCGGTTTATATAAATCAGGATGAAAAAACCGGATTTCAAAAGATAATTGAAGATGATAAGTACGATGTCCACTATAATCTTTTCGTTGAGTAGGTGAAGTTATGCTGATATTAGCCCGCAAAAACGGAGACGAAATAATTATTGATTCGAATATAGTTATCAAAATTATTTCTGCATCCGACGGATACGTAAAAATCGGTATTACCGCACCGGAAGAGATTGAAATTCTAAGAGGAGAGATTTATTCCAAGGTAAAAGAGAGCACGCTGAAAGCATCTGAAGAAAGCAGACAGAAGCTGCAGAATATTTCAAAGCTTAAGCTAAATAAATTTAAAGAATGATGAATACACGGACAGAAAAATTAACTGTGCTGGTTGTTGATGATTATTACGTTATATGTACTCTGCTGAAAAATTTTTTAAGCGAATACCAGTTCGATGTTATAACCTGCTCTAACGGAGTTGAAGGCATTAAAAAAGCTTATCAGGTTAAACCCGATCTCATTTTTCTCGATCTCCTTATGCCCGATTTAGACGGGATTAAAATGCTTCATGTTATTAGAAGCATTGAGCAGCTTAAGACAATCCCGGTTATTGTAGTAAGCGCCAATACAAACAGGACTAATGTTTTAAGCGCAATTGAAGCCGGGGCCGACAGAGTACTTTCTAAACCGTTGAGAAAAGAAATAATATTGAAGAATGTAAAAGAGCTTTTAGGAATTGAGATCTTGAAAGCAGATGAAAATGAAGTTAAGAACATTGACGATTACGAAATGATCAAGGAGCTGCGCCATGATTTTCTCACTTTTTTTAATTCGAGGAGAAACGAATTTGTAGCTGCGCTTGACAAGAGGAGCAGTGATTCGCTTAAAAGGATAATCCACGATTTAAAAGGAACCGGCAGCGCTATAGGTTATCCGCAATTAACTTCAATTAGTGCCGAAATTCAGGATGATCTTTTAGCCCGGGAACCGGACTGGAATTTTATAAAGTTAAAGTGCGGCAAAATTCTATCTATTGTCAGCGAGATTGAAAACGGAAACAGGCCGAACGGATAACTTATGTTTGTAATTGTCGGTTTAGCTGCTGTAATCATTTCAATAATAGTAGGATTTACCTTCGCCGGCGGCAATTTACTGCTGCTCTTACAATGGTCGGAATTCCTGGTAATCGGCGGAACCGCATTAGGAAGCGTACTGATTGCCACGCCTTTATCCCTGCTGAAAAAGATAATTAAAGAAATTACGCAGATTATAAAGCCGAATCATAATTCCAAACAGGATTATCTCGATATGCTCAAATCCTTTAATGAACTATTTTTAATTGCTCAAAGAGATGGTCTTCTTTCAATCGAAAAACATGTTGAAAATCCTGAATCGAGCAGCATACTTGCCCAGAACACAAAATTCATTGAAGATGAATTCGTTAAAACATTCTTCTGCGATACAATGAAAGTCCTCTTATCCGGCGGCATTCCTCCCCATGAGCTTGAAGGATTAATTGATGCGGAAATCAAAACTTTTGAGCTTGAATCTAAACCAATCTCTCACACTATTTCAAAATTAGGCGATTCCCTTCCGGGTCTGGGAATTGTAGCAGCGGTCCTCGGAATTATCATCACTATGAGTTCAATTGATCAGGGTGCCGAGGCTGTTGGACAACACGTAGCGGCAGCACTGGTGGGCACTTTCCTGGGTGTTCTTTTAGCTTACGGGTTTGTCAATCCTCTTGCCGCAAATATAGAACATAATATGGAAAATAGAGTAAGATATTTAGAAACAATTAAGACTTGCATAGTATCCTATGCAAAAGGTAATCCGCCGATACTTGCCGTAGAAATGGCAAGAAGAACAATCTTTTCTGTTGTCAGACCGACTTTCTCCGAGCTCGAAAATTATGTGAGAGGCAAGAATGCCAAATAATGACGAAACCTCTCCCATTATTATAAAAAAAGAAAACAGGTCGGCCGGGCATCACGGAGGTGCCTGGAAAGTTGCGTACGCAGATTTTGTTACAGCAATGATGGCGTTGTTTATAGTTCTTTGGGTACTTAGTCAGGATGAAACAATGAGAGAATCGGTAGCCAAATATTTTAAAGACCCGATAGGATTTTCAACTCAAGGAAAAAATTTATTAAAAGGAGACACCGAGAATCTTCTGAATAATAAGCAGAATGAAAATCCGTCCAGGGAATCTGAAATGTGGGAATTAAAAAAAATGGGAGATAAGATAATTACCGAAATTTCTTCAGATCCGGAATTTTCCAATCTCTCAGGCCAGATCAAAATTGAAATAGTGGAAGAAGGATTAAGGATAGAATTAAATGAATCGAATGAAAATATTTTTTTTGAAATAGGGACTGCAACACTAAAAGATAAAGCCCGGCACTTATTAGAAAAAATAGGTAATTATCTCAGCAAGCTGCCCAATAAAATTATTATTGAAGGACATACCGATTCCAGGCAGTACAGCGGAGATGGATCGGGATATACTAATTTTGAACTCAGCGCAGACAGGGCTAATTCTGCAAGAAGAGCTTTGGCAGTAAGCAATTCATCATTAACAAATCAGATTGTTGAGATAAGAGGTTATGCCGATAAAAAATTAAGAGATCAGAAGGACCCATTTAATGTTGTAAACCGCCGGATCAGCATAATTGTGAAGTTTACGCAGGAAGATAGGAAAGGAATAGCATAAGTTTTGATTCACTCCGGTAAAATATTGATTGTTGAAAATAATGCCGAGACTTTAACACTTCTAAAAAAATTATTAACCATTAATAATTATAACACTATTGAAGCTAAAACCATTACCGAAGCACTTGAGTTACTAAGGGATGAAATTCCGCAGATGATAATTTCAAGCTGGTCCCTTCCGGCAATAAACGGACCCGAACTCTGCAGTATTATAAAATCAAATGAGAATTGGAAAACAATTTACTTTATTATTTTATCCTCCAAAGCAACTCTTAATGATCGTATAGCAGGATTGGATTTTGGAGCCGACGATTTTATTGTCAAGCCGGTAGAAAACCAGGAACTGCTTGCGAGAATCAGAACAGGTATCAGGGTGCATAATCTGCAGAAGGAATTAAAAAAAATTGAACATGAAAAAGCTTTACTGGAAATGGCATGCACGATCGGGCATCAAATAAATAATCCGTTAAGCAGTCTAATGTGCGCATTAAACAGCATAAAAAACGAGTTCTTGAAAAACGAACAAAATGAGGATTTTATTTTAATTGAAAAGTCAATTTCCCGCATAAAAAATCTTGTTTCCGATTTGATACACCTTAAAGATCCCAAAATGGTTGATTATATGCCCGGGACAAGGATGATTAAGCTGTGATTAATGAACACAGCTAAAATTAATCTGCTTCCTTTCGATAATAGAAAAAAGAAGCAGAATGTTAAACAGGATAGTAAATATCACCTCCAACTCAGGGTTCAAAGAACCTAACGGGAGTTCTTCAAATTCTCCCAAGAATTTGGCCAAGGAAAACGTTGGTTCAGAAACCAGCGATAAAATAGAACTGTCGCCCGCATTAAAATTCTTAAAAAAATTGGAATGGAATTTAAAAGAGGTTAAAGTACTAGAAGATAAATACTACATTTCATTCACGTTTTTAAACTTTGAATTTAATACCAGTTTTAGTCTATCCGAAATTAACTCCATCTCATATTTAGACTATAAAATAATACAGCTTTCTCCCTCCCCTTTTGAAGATAATGCAAGGATGTACGATTATTCGAAACTCCGTATAGAGCTTAATCTCTCGATACGATTTCATAAAAGAAACACCGGATTTCTCGGAATAACCGGCAGGGATTCTTCCATGGAAAATTTTTCCGACTCAAATTATACAAATTCAGTAAATAAGCTGAAATCATTATTCGAAAAATTGTTTTTAATCTATATTGAAAATGTAAGACGAGATTCCGAAATATTGAACGCTTTAGTGGAAGATTCTGTTGACGAACTAATGGGATTAACCAGGATCAATGATTTTGTTATTTTATTTTTAGAAAAACTGACCGGCGAGAAGATATCCCCTAGAATTTTATCCGTTCTGAATAAAAATGAAGAACCTTTAATTATAATTAATGCAGTCACCATAGATAAT
>DAISZW010000150.1:6592-8331 GCA_036824595.1 Ignavibacteriaceae bacterium | reverse complement strand
ACATTTGGAATCGGCGGAGGGCTTACCACAATACAGGGACCAGATTCCTACACTGGTCATAATATTTCCGGAGGAGGAGGATTTTCAAACGGCTACCATATCGCTGCAAAATTAAAAATTGATACTCCCTTATCTCCCTTAACACTGCCTTTTCGATTGGATATCATCATCTTGAGGGAGAAAATGTAGGACTTAATACTTCTCAATTTATCCTGTCAATCGGCGGGGGTGGAGACTATAAACTTATTACTGGTCAATTAAGTCCATACATACACGCAGAAATAGAATACAACGATTTTGGATATATAAAGTCACCAAATGGTATACCTGAGTTTTGGGCTTCCATAAGCGGCTCAAGATTAGGCGGCGCCATTGGAATGGGAATTGAAATTATTCACCATATCGATATAAGCATAAAATATCATTTTTTGAATTGGATTGGTAAGGAACCCGGTGAGGAAACAATATCTGTGCTGAGCTACAATATCACAATACTTTTAAGTGAATTTTGATTAAAACCAACTTACTTTAAAAAATTTTATTTATGTTGGAACTATATTCTTAGGAGGTTTTATGTACAAATTATTCCTTTCAATTTTTTTATCCGCAGCCGTTTTAGCAACTAATTCATTCCCGCAGACATTTGGAATAGGAGGAGGACTTTCTACCGTGCAAGGTCCGGATGCCTTTACAAATGATATTGCTTCCGGCGGTGCAGGATTTTCAAGCGGCTATCATATTGGAGCAAAATTAAAGCTCAGCATTCCTCTTTTTCCAATTACTCCGGTCGGATCTTTGACATATTCCAAATTTTCCAGTGACCAATCCATTCCTCTTCTCGGAAATATCGAAACTTCGCAGACAATCTGGACAATCGGAGCAGGGGCGGAGTATAAATTAATCCCCGGTCCGTTATCTCCTTATCTGGCGGCCGATTTAGAATACAATAACTTTGGGGATTTAAGTTTTGAGGGCGGAAATTTGCCGGTAAATATTGGCGGTTCCGGATCAAGATCAAGATTTGGAATTGCAGTTGGAGTCGGAGCAGAGCTCACAATCCTTCCCGTAATCGGGCTTGATGCAAGTATAAAATATCATTTTTTAAACTGGATAGGAAAAGAATCAGGTGAGGAAACGGTATCGGTAATAAGCTATAATCTGACTTTACTTTTGTAGTTGTGCGGAAGACGGGACTCGAACCCGTACGCCTTTACAGGCACTACCCCCTCAAGATAGCGTGTATACCAATTCCACCACTTCCGCAATGAGTATCGAAAGATAATTTTACGGAACTAGAAAATCAACATTCTAAAATGGAGGTATTTGAAGCTGATCTACCTTGGAGGCGGGGATCTTCTTTGCTTGAGAAGAATCTTTCGTACCTCATCTCTAAATCTTGGTTCAAATACAATCAGTCTGCCGATTTGCTTGTAGTTTAAAATATCAGACAAAGAATTTATGAATGATTTTCTTTCCTCATTCATTTCACTTCTGATTTGAAAATATTCTTCAACAGCCTTTTTCAGCAGAGGATCATTCTGATCACCGGTTTTTTCAATCAATTCATTAATCTTTTTAAGATGCTCATCTTCTTTCTTCCGGATTCCTTCCATTTTTTCCCTGTGTGCATTCCGCCTTGAAAAAAATTTAAGGGTTGTTTCTTCATCCATATCAAGCGCTTCAATTAATTTTGCATTTTCCAGGTCCTTCATCTTTTCACCGGGACCCTTATGATGATG
>DAISZW010000150.1:2834-6492 GCA_036824595.1 Ignavibacteriaceae bacterium | reverse complement strand
TGAATAAAAATAAAGATAGAACAAATATAATAATCACGGCAGCCGAAGAAGCATAAATCAGCCGTTTATAAAGGTAAATCTTCCTTTTTTTCTCCAGTTTTTCCCTGAAAGCCGGAACATTGTTTACAAAGTAGCTTTCATCGGCTGAACGAACATTCATTAAATTTATCTTCTGAAAAACTTTTTTGTAATTTTCCAGTTCATGCTGTAGCTCCGGAGAATTTTGTAAATCTTCCTCGAATTTTTGTTTCTCCTCCGGGCTAAGCTGGTTATCCATGTACAAAATTATTTTATCTTTATTATTCATCTTTCATCAGCTCATAAATTTTTTTTACTGCGTGAAAATAATTCGATTTTAAGCCTCCTATGCTTCTTCCGGTAATCTCGGCTATCTCTTCATACGAAAGTTCTTCAAAATTCCTCATAATAAATACTTCTCTCTGCTTGACAGGAATTTCCTGCAATACAGATTCCAGCCTTTTCAGCTTTTCCTTATCCTCTAGATTTTTTATTATGTCATTGCCGCCGGTTAAAGAACCTGTTTCTTTATCTTCCAAAGAAAAAAACTGCCTGACTTTTTTTCTTTTAATAAAATTAATGCTCCGGGTAGCCGTAATTCTATAAATCCAGGTATACAGAGAAGATTTAAACCGGAAATTTTTCAGCTTACCATATAATACCAGCAGTACTTCCTGCAGAATTTCATCGGCATCAAGGTGATTGCCGGCCATCTTCCTTGCATGCCAGTAAATTTTTTCCTGGTACTTTAAAGCAATTTTATTAAAAGAGCTTTCATTCCCTGAAACAAAAGATTTTACTAACTCAAAATCATTATTGGTATCCGGCATTTTAACTATTTATTTCTGCAATTTTAGACAATAGAATGTTCGGAAAGGTTTAACAATGATTTTATGCTGCGGATTAAACTTCACGGCTGTTTCTTTTGTCAAATGTTCGAAAATCAGAAATAGAAACATAATAAAGGAAAGGTACAAAAATGAAAAATATTTTAATTTCGTTTATGATTTTGGTGTTTACTTTCGGATTGGTAAATGCTCAACCAAGGCGTGAAGAAGGCAGATTAAAAAATAAGAATGTCTGGGAGAGATTAAATCTTACAGATGAACAGAAGGAAAAAGTTCAGTCATTTAGGTTAAAACATCAAAAAGAAATGATTGATTTAAAAGCCGATCTGGAAAAAGCCGAACTTGCATTGAATGAGCTGAAAGCAAAGAAAAACTTCTCCCGCAGCGATTATCTTAATGCGGTTGAAAAAATAAATGATGCGGAAAACAAAATATCTCTTTCCAGGGCTGACCATAGGATGGATGTTTATGAACTATTGACAGATGAGCAAAAAAAGGAATTCTGGGAATTCGGGCCGAAATTCCGTATGAGGATGCATGAAAGAGATTGCCCGCATCCTATGAGAGATAGATAAAAATCCAACACTTTTAAGGGACAGACACCCGCTTGTCCCTTACTGAATTACCTTCCTCATTTGTTTGATTTTGAAAATTTAATTCTTGAAACAGTACAAAAACCGGACAAAAAACCTCAAAAGCATGCTAAAATAAGCTGGCATTTCCCTTGAATCATCTATAAAGAAATCAACTTTTGAGGGTTAAATATGAAGGCTTTTAGCGCTAGTTCGGGGCGTATTTCCGATTTGAGATATATAATTTCTACTTTTACTGTTGATTACCTCTTAATGCCGTTTTTGTCAGGAATTAACGGTTTTGTTTCTTTCTTCGCAATAATTATTACAGTAAAATGTGTGTTAAATTTCTTAGATAAATCAGTGGCAATAAGTCCGGCAGTATTTGATTTACAGATTTCTGCAATCGGATTTATTTTGGCTTACGGTTTAAAGGTGATCAAAAATTTAGGATAGCACTACTTCGGATTAGTCGGCCTCAAATCAATCTCACTCATTAATGCTCTTGGAGGCATTTTAAGAATAGCAGCAAGAGCATCTGCAACATCTTCGGGCTTTAGTATTTCTCCCCTGCTCCTCGGATCAATCGGACCGGTGTTAAAGCTTGTATCTACCGAGCCGGGACAAATTGAAGCAACTCTAATATTGTATTCCCTGACTTCAAGCATTAATGATCTTGTAAAACCAAGCAGCGCGTGTTTCGTGGCAGAATACATTGTCCCTCCCACAAAAGAATTTTTTCCGGCCAGAGAAGCAATGTTTATTACCGATCCTTTCTTCCGTTTGATCATGTCATTAATAACCGCTTTGGTAAAATTATAAACGCCGTACAGGTTAACATCCACCTGTTTTTTAAAGTCATCCAAGGTAGAATCGACAAACTTTTTCATTATTCCGATTCCGGCATTATTTATCAGATGATCTACTTTCCCGTATTTACTAAGAATTTTTTTTACGGATTCATTTACGAAGCTGGAATCGGCAGCATCGCCTGAAAAGAATTCCGATTCTGCTCCTCTTTCTTTTACCATTTCCTGAACATTTTGAAGTGCTTTAACATCTCTGCCGAACAGCATAACATTATGATTATCGCCGGCAAGCTTAAGTGCAATTCCCTTGCCGATTCCTCTGCTTGCTCCGGTTACTATTGTTATATCTTTATCCTGCATTATAAATCTCCTGAAATCGGTTTTAATATTATTTCCTCGCTTACTAAATTTCCTTTTTGAAGATAAAGCCAGACTATAACCCGAGCAATATCTTCAGTCGACATCATTCTCCCTGCTTTCTCAGTTCTTACCTCGGAAGGCCACATTGGAGTTTCCGTAGGCCCCAGTATTAAATTAATAACTTTAATGTTATACTTTCTGACTTCTTCTCTAAGAACATTGGAGTAGCCCAGAAGTCCCATTTTAGATGCAGTGTATGCAGTGCTGTTAGTAAAAATTTTTTTTGCCGCAGTTGAAATTATATTAATTATTGTTCCTTCCTTCCGCTTTATCATAAAGGGAAGAACATACTTGATGGTGTAAATAGAACCGAGAAGATTTGTATAGATAATATTATCAATTTCGGTTATGGAATTTTCTTCCGCCGGTTTAAAAGAAGTTGTCCCGGCATTATTTATTAAGCAGTCTATTTGATCTTTAGCCGTAATTTTTTTTACTATCTGATCCACATTTGCAGAAGAAGCAACATTGCATGGGAATAATTCGATTGAGTGTTTCTCTTTTTTTAATTCTGTTTTAAGTCTTTCAAGCTCGGTATTTCTCCTTGCGGAGGCAAATACCCTTGCGCCGATCCTTGCAAATTCTTTTACGGCAGCCCTGCCGATTCCGGAACTTGCGCCTGTTATCCAGATACCAGGTTTTTCTTCAGCCATAAGGATTTTTGATTTACGAATTATGATTTATGAATTACGATTATTTGATTTAGATGTTTTAGCAATTGATGTAAATATTGCAGTAAGTTCGTCAGCTCCTTTAATAATTTCAAAAGTGAAGGATTTGATATTAACTTCGCATCCGATATTATTTCCAGCCAAAAAAGTGTTTCGTCGGCTTCTTCTTCAACAATCTTAATTTTGTAAATAAAATCTTTTGATTATTATCTGCCGGCAGATTTTAAAATCCGGCACCTCTGTCGGCTCTAATTATTGAGCTGCATGGATGGCAATAATGTTACAAATTTTACTATATCAAGTGCAAAGGCTTTAGTTCT
>DAISZW010000150.1:0-2734 GCA_036824595.1 Ignavibacteriaceae bacterium | reverse complement strand
TGGATGGCAATAATGTTACAAATTTTACTATATCAAGTGCAAAGGCTTTAGTTCTCGCAAGTAAATCTTCTTTATCCATTTCTCCTCCTGCCGGTTATTAAAAAGAAAGATTCGTAAAAAAATTTAAAAAGATGTTTTTATTAAACCGTAAATCCAATATCCAAATTCGTAAATCCAACTTCGTAAATCGTAAATCCAACTTCGTTAATCAAAGGTTTGAAGTGGAGATTAATTTCAAAAACTCATCTCTCGTTCGTGCATCTTCTTTAAACACTCCGTGGACTGCACTTGCTGTTGCGGATGAATTCTGTTTCTGCACTCCTCTCATCATCATGCACATATGATATGCTTCGGAAACTACAGCTACACCTTGAGGATTGAGAAATTTATCCAATGTATCGGCTATTTCCTGCGTCATTCTTTCCTGAACCTGAAGCCTTCTTGCATAAACTTCGACAATCCTAGGAATTTTACTCAAGCCCACTATCTTGCCGTTTGGAATATAAGCTATGTGAATTTTCCCGTAAAAAGGAAGCATATGATGTTCGCATAAGCTGTAGAAATCTATATTTTTAACGAGCACCATTTCATCATATTTAACACTAAAGATTGCATCATTTATTACTTCCTCAATCTTTTTAGAATAGCCTGAAGTTAAAAACTCGTACATCTTTGCAATCCGTTTTGGCGTATTGATGAGCCCTTCTCTATTTGGATCTTCACCTATTTCGGTGAGCAGCTCCGAAATTAATTTTTGGATTTCTGCTTCGTGGAAACCGACTCTATAAGTTTCAGTTAATTCCATCTTCATTCTCCTCGATATTCAAAAAAATTATTCTCCGTTTCGGATACTTTTACCGAATAAAGTTTTCCGCTGGGAATTTTATCGTACAGTTCCTTCCAGATCGCAATTGTAATATTTTCGGTAGAAGGAATTATTCCTTTCATAAAGTCGGTTTCGGTATTTAGATTTTTATGATCAACTTTATTAATAACAAATTCCTTTATGATCTTCTTCAATTCGGAAAGATTAATTACAAAACCGGTTTCCGGATTTGGATTTCCCGATACAACAACTTCTAAAATATAATTGTGCCCGTGCCAGTTTGGATTGCTGCACTTGCCGAAAATTTTTTCATTCTCTTCCGGTGTAAATTTCGGGTTAAAAAGTCTGTGAGCCGCGCTGAATGTTTCTCTCCTTGTAACATAAACCATAGTGGTATCCCAAAAATTATTTTTTTAGTTCTTCGAGTAATTCCAGGTCATGTCCCTCAACTTTAACTTTCGGAAAGATTTTTTGAATCATTCCATTTTCATCTATAACGTAAGTTGTACGTTCAACACCCATATATTTTTTGCCGTAATTATTCTTTTCTTTCCAAACGCCGTATTTTTCGATAACCTTTTTGGATTCATCGCTTAGGAGTGTAAACGGAAGATTATATTTTTCGGCAAATTTTTTATGGGATGCAACAGAGTCCGGACTGATGCCAAGAATAACTGCATTCAAATTATTGAACTGAGGAAAACCGTCTCGAAAACTGCATGCTTCCTTTGTGCAGCCGGTGGTATCATCTTTGGGATAAAAATAAAGAACGACTTTTTTTCCGTTAAAATCCTTTAAAGAAATCTCTTTCCCCTCCTGGTTTTTTAATGTAAATAGCGGAGCTTTTTTCCCTTCTTCAAGCATAGATTACCTTTATTATTTTATGTCATTTAATTTAAAATAATGGGTATTTTGTAAGAATTAAACTTATTCAATTGAATAAGGACATACAAGTAAATGTGTTGCAATGCAAATGATTCTTTGACTAACGGTTGCAGAAAGTGAATTTGTAAAACCTATAAAAGACCTTGTTTCTTTGTCAATTCATCAAAGCCTTTTTCAAGCTGATCAAAAGATTCTATAGCAAATAATAAAGGCTGCAGATGCCAGACATCATAATCCTGCACAATTATTTTCTCAGGATCAAAATCTTTTACTTCAACCTCTTTCGACAACGCATGCTGTACTTCCCCCAGCGAAGAAATTATTCCCGCTCCATAAATCCGCATTCCGTCCTTCTGCCTGATTAAACCGAATTCCACGGTAAACCAATGAAATGTTTCAAGATATTTTCTTTGGATCCCTTTTGCATTCATTGCTGCCTTGCCGAATTTCTGATAAAAAGACGCAAAATTAATGTTGGTAAGAAGAGGCATATGACCGAACATATCGTGAAAAAGATCCGGTGCGGGAGTGTAATCAAGTTCTTCTTTACTTCTGATATAATCTGTTGAAGGGAATACTTTTCTTCTCAAAAGTTCAAAAAAGTTTTCTTCATGAATCAATCCCGGTACGCGTGCAATCTTCCATCCCGTAGTGTTGAAAAAAATATTGCTGAGTTCTTTCAGTGAGGGAATTTTGTCCGGGGTAAAGTTCAGCTTTTTTGATCCTTCCAGGTATTCGTCGCATGCTCTGCCGGGGAGAAATTTCATCTGCCGCCCGAATAAAAATTTCCATGACTCCTGGTCCGACTGGGAATAATCAGGATATTCAATCCGGTCATGTTCGGGAACAGGTCCGTTTAGCTTTTGCGGAATGCACCGCGGATCAATCCCCTCTTGTGCAGCTTTTTCATATGCTGTAACAATTTTTTCATCTTTTGGATTATTCATTCTTTCTCCTTCAAGAGATTAATTGGCTTGTGGCCTAATGATTGAAGTTATTTTATAAAAAAATTAGCGAGTTTGA
>DAISZW010000311.1:0-2299 GCA_036824595.1 Ignavibacteriaceae bacterium | reverse complement strand
ATTATCTGGTCCCGGGCAATTACACAGATAGTTTGGTACTTGGTTCAGGTTTGACACTGACTGGTAAAAGGAAAAATATTGCAAATCAATGGAAGTTGGAATCTGCAGGTAAAGGCTTTTATAAAATTCTGAACCGTGAAAGTGGAGAAAAGGTATTCGAGTATAATATCTCCGGTAATGATCTAATCATTTCAAATTTTTCCGGGAAAGATAACCAGATTTGGAAAATAGAAAACTCATATAATGGATTATACAAAATTTCAAACAAACAATTTCCATATCTCATATTATCTGTAAATACCCCCCTTACGGCTGGAAATAAAGCAGGATTAATCAATTCAGAAAGCGGTTCATTTTTCGGATGGAAAGTGATGGAGGTATGCGAGAGGAAGCAGGAAGCTTTCAAACCGAATACTATTCCGGGAACCATTGAAGCCGAAGATTTTGATACTGGCTGCCAGGGCGATGCTTTCAATGATAGAAACGAAATTAATGAAGGGGGACAATATCGTCTAAACGAAACTGTGGATATTGAAAAATGTATTGCAGGTGGCTACAATGTCGGTTGGACCCATACAGGAGAATGGATAGCGTATACAGTTACTGTCAATAAATCCGCAGCATACCGGATTTCATTCTATATTGCCTCAGCTTCCGAAACTGCAAAGTTACATCTGGAATGTGATGGTGCAGATAAAACGGGGACTATTTCAGTCCCTAATACTTTAGGATATCAAAACTGGGAAGTTATAAAAAAGATAATAAAACTTGATGCCGGTGAGCATTTGCTGAAAGTGGTTGTTGACGGTGATGGTTTTAATCTTGACAAGATGGTTTTTGAAAAAATAAAATGATGAATAATTCGAACCATACTCCAATAAAATTGCTGTTGTCTTTAAAATTTATCAGCAGTGAAAACGCAGCCAAAAAAACTTAATTCCAATTTTGAAATGTACTAATTAAGGAGTAAGGAATTTGAAAAATGCCAGAGAATTAATTATCAGCAGATTCATTCATTCATAATGCACTTAAAATGCTTTTGCTTTTTTGGCTAAGTATTTTTACTCCTGCAATGTCTCTTACAGTAATCCGGATTAAGACAAAATGATAACTGCGATAAAGCTGATACAATGTAGAAAATCAGGATAAACTGTTAACTCAGCGTTGGAGAAATAATATATGTAGAACTATACCATTGTTGTTTAATTAATTATTCACGGAATATTGATAATAAGGATAAATCATCATGAAAAAATTCCTCTTTGCTTTACTGGTTACTCTTACTTTTAATTTATTTCCTCAAACAGCAAAAATAAAAATTGATATTGAGAGAATAATCGGGGAGATTGATCCCAAAATCTACGGTGTATTCATGGAACCTATACATTTCAGCGGAAGGAGAATGGGTTTACCTGACACAGTAGACTTCAATACCCTTTATGGAAATTTGTACGATCCATCCTCACCTCTTACGGACGAGAACGGATTTAGAAAAGATTATATTGAAGCAATGAAAGAGCTTAAAATAACCAACATGCGCTGGCCAGGAGGAAATTTTGTTATGGGTTATAACTGGCAGGATGGTATCGGCCCTAAGAAACAGCGCCCTACTCGAATAAATCTGGCATGGGGCGGAGTTGATAATAATCATGTAGGTACAGATGAATGGATTGCATTAAATAAATCAATAGGGAGTGAAAATATTATATGTGTAAATCTTGGTCTTGCCACTATACAGGATGCACACTACTGGGTTGAATACTGCAATTATAAAAAAGGAACTTACTATTCGGATTTACGAATCAAAAATGGACATAAAGAACCGTACGATGTAAAAATTTGGGATCTCGGAAATGAAGTTGACGGCTCGCCCTGGGAACTAGGTTATAAAAATGCCGACGATTACGTTAAGATTGGGAGAGAAGCTGTTAAAGCCATGAGATCTGTTGACAATACAATTAAATTTGTAGCTTCAGGTTCATCATACTACGAAAGCACCGGTCAATGGGTTGAATGGAACCGGAAAGTACTTGCAGGGCTTGGAGATATGATAGATTATATTTCCATTCACCGATACTGGGAAAATTCGCCTGACTATTATACGTTTATGGGACAGAGCGCAATGGATTTTGAAGAAAAGATTAACGTACCGGCTGCAGAAATAGAAGCAGTAAAAGCAATGAAGAACTTTAAGAATCCGATCTATATTTCATTTGATGAATGGGGAACTTTCGGGAGAAATTTCTTATCCGTTCTGCCTATAGCACAATGTTTGAATTCTTTTATCCGTCATGCCGAT
>DAISZW010000149.1:0-8353 GCA_036824595.1 Ignavibacteriaceae bacterium | reverse complement strand
GCACTTGTAAGATCTTTGTTTTTGTGATATGCCAATCCGAATACAAGACTTCCCTTCAATGTAGGGAACGGAAACGCAAAGCTGATTCTGCTGAAGCGCGTGGAGCTGTTCGAATAGTCGGTTTCAGTATTAAAAAAATCAGTATTATTGTTAAAATTCACATAGCTGAATCCGCCGGAGAATTCTAATCTTTTTAAGAGTCCGAACCCCGCCGGATTAAAGAAGGATGCAGATGCGTCATCGCTTAAAGCGATATAACTATTCCCCATGCCTAGAGCACGAGCACTTGAACCAAGGCCTGGAACAGCTACTCTTACAACATCATTTGTATTTTGAGCATCAGCCCTGGCAATTAATAAAATTGAAATAACTGCAATAAAATAACTAGAGAATAACTTCATTATCTTCTTCCTCCGGTATTACGGCCGCCGTCATTATTTCTGCTGCTTCCAGAACCCGAATTGGTGTTGGAATCCCTGGATCTTTCAGTTTCGGTTCTTTGGGTGGAGCTGCTTGAATTATCATTTGAGCTTGAAGTTGAGCTAGAACCTGAATTTGTGTTATTATCAGATGATCTATCCCTCGTTGGAGGTGCAGTTTGAATTATATTATCATCACTGTTTCCGCTGCTGGGATTTCTTCTGTCCGTGGTTGACCTTCCACCGTCGTTATTCCTTGTTGTAGAACTTTCCCTGGTTCTTTCATTACCTGAATTCTCCTCTCCAATATATTCGGGAGGTGTAATTGTCAACCACCAGGGATAATCATAAAAGTAGTAATAGTCTCCGTAGTAGCTGTCCGGATAATACCCTTGGTACTCATAATCTCTCTCCGATGGGAATTCTTCATCAGGAGTCCAGATTACCGTATAGCAGCCCGGTGCCAGCGCAATAAGACTCACAAATAGTATTAGTTTAATTAAACGGCGTTTCATAGTAATTATCTCCTTCTGCCTGAGCCGGAATTTGTTCTTCCGCTACGGTTGGAAGATCCCGTTGAGCGGGGCGGAGAGGTATTGCTTCTCGGCGGACTATAGGTTTTCTGAGGAGGATTACTCCTCTGCGGCGGTGAATAAGATTTAGGAGTGTTGCTTGATCTTTGTCTGCCGTAAGTTTTATTGGTTCCCGAAGTATTTCCTCTCTTTGTTCTGTAGCTTCTATTTTCTTTTTTAATAGTAGGGCTCTTCTTTATAACTTTTCTGTCATTGCTTCCCTTATTAATCGTAGTCCTATCGTTTGTTCTATTTCTATTCCCGGTTCTAAGCTCTTTAGTAGTAGTTCCTGTTGTTCTGTCTCTATTTCTATCGGTGGTAACAGTTTTTCTGTCGTTTCCGGAAGTTACATCTCTTTGTCTTTCTTTAGACAAACCGGTCCGGTTATAACCATTCTCATTTCTTCCGTCGCGGTTTCTAGTCCCTCTTAAACCGTCATTATTTCTGGTAGTGTAAACATCACGGTCCCTGGTATAGCGGTACTTAGTATGACCTCCGTAATAGTACGGGTAATCTCCATAGTAGTAAGGGTAATAGGAGTAATAGTGTGAATAATTATACCAATAGTATGGATTATAGTAATACATACCGGTTCCGCACCAATCCCACCAATAGTAAGGATCCCAGCATGAATAAAAAGGATCATAGTAGCCGAAATGAAATCCTATTGAGAAGGTAGGGTAATAATAAGAGAAGTATCTTCTGTGGTAAGGATAACCGCCATAATAGTAATTGTTGATTATTGTAGCGCTAGAATCGTAGTATTCCGAGTCTTCGGAATATTCTGAATCAGCAGCACTTTCTTCATAGCTGTCGCCATACTCCTGATCTTCATTATTTTCTGTATAGTCTCTATCACGGCCATAATCTCTATCGCGCCAATCGACTTGAGTATAACAGCCTGCTAAAACGGCAGAAATCACAGCAGCCGCTATAAGATTTAAAAAATAAAACTTTTTCATATGCATACCTCCGAAAAATCTTTTACAAAATAGGACAAAAATCGTTCCCGAATAAGGTTATAAATCATTGTCATAACTTGGGTCAAGTTGAAGGAGGAAATATAGATTTGTATAGTAAAATACACGGAATTGTATATGTTTAACTACACCGATTAAAATATACTTTTTATATATTCTATTTTAATTGCCCTGTCTGCTGCTCCTGGGCTCCATTTTTTATTATCGAGCAGATCGCGCAGATCAAATCCAAAAGTAAAGCCATCCCCCAATGCCCATCTAATACCCATATTCAAATAACCGTTGCCGCTCCCATAAGTTTCCGAATTATTGTCATTAAATGCAAAATCATATTCGCCGACTATTGAGAAGTCAGCCCCGATTGTTTTCTCGAATCCGACATAAACATTTAAAAAATTATCGCCGTCTTTTGTTTCCAGGGAATAGTTTACTGATCCATGCAGGCTTAAATATCCGAGCAGCCCGAAGTTTTTGCTTACGGCACCGTAAAATCCCGGAGATTTTATTTCATATCTGCTTGTAGAGTCAAAGTATTCTCCTTTTCCCTGTGAATCGAATCCCATAGAAATGGCAGGAAGCACAGTTGATTCGTTGAATAATCTGAAACGGATATTTACCCCGGGCAAATCGTACCATCTCGGATCGCCCGCACCGATGATATTAGCGCCTCCATAAGATATTCCGAAACTTACATTATCAAAAACTCCGACTTCCAGCTTAAGAATCAGGACTCCGGCCGGCAAAACATCGTTTGTTATTCCAACAAATCCTTTTTCAAGAACACCCGCAGTCGGCATGTCTATTATTGAACGATATTCATACTTTGCTCTCTCCCCGGCCGTACCTTGAGCCAGAGTCAATCCGCTGCAGATTATAATAAAACAGAAAAGCAGTATAAAATTTCTCATAATACCTCTAACTGAAAATGGTACTGAATATCACATTGTAAAAATGTACAACTTCGGAAGGAAGAGCAAGTCTTCAACCAGAAAAATTTGGATGGCATGATCGATAATCTGAAAGGTATGAAGTACAATAGAAAGAACTTTTATGCAAACGCAGCTTTGCTGACCCCGGCTTTTTTTATCCTTAAGATATTTCGCAGCATATAGTAAATTATTTGGCTGACTATTTCATCCGGCACACCGTCGATATGCTTTGATTTAATTCTCATATCGCATTGATCATTTACATAATCGATAACGACAAATTTATTTTCACTTGTAAGCACAATTTCCGTAGAAAAGAAATCAAGATGAATCATATTTGCTATCTTTTTAATGATCCGGTTCAGCTTAAATAGATTATAATTTACCAGGTCTTCCTGTGTCAGGACATCATAAATATGAGTCTGATCATCCCACCAGACAGGAATGACTTTTCCAAATGCCCAGAATCCGCGGAACCAGGCCCGTCTTCTATCCAGCATTGTCGGGAAAATCTTTTGCTGCAAAAGATATTTATCATTGGAATTCATTAATCGTTCATCGAATATTTCCTTGAGTGTTTCTGCGCCTGTTACTACTCCGCTCCCTCCTCCCGTATTGTTGCAGGGTTTAATAATAAACGGCCTTCCTAACTTTGCAAGATCATCAACTGAGATGTAGATCTCCTCTTTTTCTTTTTGCGGGGGAATTATTATAGAATAAGGCACATTTAAGCCTGCTGTAATGAATTCCAGGTGCATGCTTGCTTTATCAATTGCATGGAGGACATTTTTATACGGATTAAATATCAAGGTTTTACGCCTGTTCAATATTTTCCCGAGTTCTTCAAATCCTTCATCAACGTCCCATGCACGGTCGAGGTAAAAATTAAAACCGATTTTTCTATTTAAAATTTTTTCCTTGGCGTCTTTAAGATTATCATACCTTATAACATATGTGCTTATGCCGTACCGGTAAAGGGTTTCCTCAATTAGTCCGACAAGATCTTCGTCATATTCCCAGACTATTGCTAAACCGAGATCAAAAATTTCCATTCTGTTATTGAATGATCCTTCATTATTAATGTTCTAAAAATATTGTTTGTTATATTTGTATGCAAGAATTATAAGCTTAATAATGAAGCGTGAACTTAACCAAACAGTTTTTATTGTTAAGCATGAACTAGTGGACAAGTAGTTTACCTTGCTTTATATGTTCAGAATAATTTATTTTTAGCAAAATTAATAGGTTCCTAGGTTTATATGTTCAAATTGATTCTCCCCGTTTTTTTAGCTCTTTTAATCTACGGGTGCTCGTCACAGCGTGAAACCGTTTTAGATAAGAATGAGAATACTTCAAATTCCATAGAAACAGATGCAGAAAAACAGCAGGCGCTCGATCATTTTATAAACGGTTCGGTCTCAGAATCAAAGGGAGACTATGCTGCCGCCATACTCGAATACCAGGATGCATTAAGGCTCGATCCAAGTGCGGGCATTTATTATGCTCTTGCAAAAAACTATCTGTATCTGAATAAGCTTGCCCTTGCACTGCAGAACTGCAGAAAAGCCGTTGAAATAGATTCAAATATTGAGTACATGGATCTTTATGCAGATATTTATTCCAATGCAAGACAAACTGATTCGGCTGTGGTGATACTGGAAAAAATGCTTGCGATGGATTCATCTAATATAAATTCGTATTACAAGCTTGCACGCCTTTATGAAAATTCAAAGC
The DNA here is from genome assembly GCA_036824595.1 of Ignavibacteriaceae bacterium. Taxonomy (GTDB): domain Bacteria; phylum Bacteroidota; class Ignavibacteria; order Ignavibacteriales; family Ignavibacteriaceae; genus DATKLQ01. Next base: position 3,719 of record DAISZW010000149.1, on the reverse strand, counting down.
CTCTTAAAGCAATTGAAGTTTATAATAAACTTACAGAGATAATCGGGCCTGAATGGAGTGTGCTTCTGCATGTTGCCGAACTCCATGAAAAGCTTAATAATTATTCGGAAGCATCTAAAGCAGTAGAGGAGATTTTATCCATTGATCCGAGCAATATGCAGATTCAAAAGTTATTAATGGAGCTTTATCAGAAATCGGGGAAGTATGACAGCGCTCTTCAGGTCATTAACGATATTTTGGAACTTACCCCGGATGATCTGGATGCAAGAGAACGAAAAGGTCAGCTGTTCCTTGCGCAAAATAAATGGGAAGAAGCATCTAAAGAGTATAAATATATTTTACACCAGGAGAAAGTTCCCTTCGACATAAAACTTAGAATCGGTGTTGCTTATTTTAACAAATCAATCTCCGACAGCACGATTACTCCAATTGCCAAAGAATTTTTTCAGGAAATAGATAAAGACACCCTCGATTGGCAGGTAAAAATGTATCTCGGTGCTATTGCTTTAAATGAAAAAGATGATACAACGGCAATTGAAAATTTTAAGCTTGTTACTGAACTGGCTAAATGGAATGTAGACGGATGGGTTCATCTTGGGGGACTTTATTTCGATAATAGAAAATATAATGAGGCAGTAACCGTTCTGAATGAAGCTATCGGTTCCTTCCCGGACAATTTTGCGGTGAACCTGATTTTAGGTTTGTCATATGCACAGCAGAATAAACACCTGGAGGCAAAGGAATATTTAAGAAAATCCGTCAATCTAAATCCGAAAGATATTAATGCTCTTTCCGCTTATGCATATACTCTAAATCAATTAAAAGATAATGATGAAGCTGTAGAATATCTCAGGAGAGCGCTTGAGCTGAAACCTGATGATATAAATCTGCTGGGCACTCTCGGATTAATTTATGATTCTCAGGAAAAATGGGCTGAATGCGACAGCATCTATGAGAAAGCATTGTCGATTGATTCTTCGAATGCATTAGTTAACAACAATTACGCTTATTCCTTATCTGAACGCGGAATAAAGCTGGAGAAAGCTTTGAAGATGGCAAAACTCGCTGTCGAAAAGGATCCGGTAAATTCATCCTACCTGGATACAATCGGCTGGGTATATTTTAAATTAGGCGATTATGAAAAAGCAAAAAATTATCTGGAGGAAGCTATTAAAGCCGGGGGAGAGAGAGCGGTAATGCTAGAGCACCTTGGCGATGTTATTTATATGAGCGGACAAAAAGATCATGCTAGGGAGCTTTGGCAGAAAGCACTAAATCTGGATGAAAATAATAATAAATTGAAGAAAAAAATTGAGAAGGGAGAAATTTGAAAAAATATATTTGCCTGTTTTTTGCAGTACTGAGCAGTCCCGCTTTTTTTAACGGATGTGTTCCTTCAAAGCCGGTAGAGGATGTTGAAATTCTTCCGTCGGAAAGATTAATTAATAAGCTGGAAGTGAACAGAAGAAGGATAAAAAATTTTGAAGGGACAGGGACTTTTCGTGTTAAATCTTCTGAAAGAAACAATTCCGCTTCATTTCAGGTTACTCTGCAAAAACCCGATTCAATCTATTTTTCATTCCTCGGTCCTTTCGGAATTGAATTAGCCCAGGCTTTAGTGACCGATAATAATTTTACTTTTTATGATCAGCTTCATAATGTAGTTTACACAGGAAGAACTAATGATGAAACCTTGAAAGACATTTTTAAGATAAATCTTACTTTCAGCCAGCTTCTTGATGTGTTTATCGGATCGGTAAATCTCACGCAAAATCTTTACAAAACGCCTGCAAAGTATGAAATCGATTATGACCAGTATGTTCTGACCTATGTTGATTCTTTAACAAATTATAAAACCGAATACCATGTAGATATCAGAGAATTGGGGATAACCAATTATAAAATTCTTGATCAGAGAAATAACTTGATTCTTGAAGGTAAATACTCCCGATTTGAACTTCTTGAAAATGTTGCTGTTCCTTATAAAGTGGAAGTTGAGAACAAAGAAAAAAATCAATCCGTGATGATTGAATATAAAAACATGCGCGCTAATAAAAATAATATCGGTATTAATTTCACAATTCCGGAAGACGCCACAATTATAAGATGGTGAGAAGGCATAGTTTTTATACCGTTTTAATCTTTCGAATGCTTGTTCTTTTTGCCTTCAGACCTGCTGAAGCGCAGACAGACATTTCCGGTAAAGAGGAAAATCCCATCCTTAATGAATATTCCTTGGACGTAAAAAAAGAAGAACTCATAAAAATTAAAGAAGAAATATCTACTCTAGAACAGGAGTTAAAGGCTAAAACAAAGAAAGAAAAAAAGACGAACTCAGCGCTGGAGAACTTCAGCAAACAGAGTTTTCTCCTGAATAAATTAATAAATAAATTATTGAAGGAAGAACAAAAAAAACAGAAACAAATAGAAAATCTCCAGCGCGATATCAATTCGCTTGAGCAGGAAATTAAGTCTATCCAGGACAATTATGCTAAATATGCAGTTGCAATTTATAAATCCGGGAAGAATTCCGAATGGGCGGATATTTTCAATTCAAATTCTGTCCGGCAGGCTTTATTGAGGTATAAGTATTTAAATGAATTTTCCGGCAGAAGACAAAAAAACTTAAATGAACTTAAAACCAAGAAAGAAAAGCTGAATGCTGAAAAAATATCTTTAAAGAAGGAGATTGCGGAAAAGGAATTATTTACAAAGCAGAAGCAGCAGGAAAAAATACTTCTTGGAATAAAGCTTAAAGAAAGAAAAAAAATATTAAATGTAATTAAGAAGGATAAGAGTGAATTAGCAGACGAACTGAAATTAAAAAAGAACTCTGAAGAAAAAATTAAATATATGATCAGCAGGCTGATAGAGCAGGCGGATAGAAAAAGAGAAGAGGATGCTTTTACATCCGGCAGTCAAGATCAGCTTAGCAGTGATTTTCAAATAAGAAAGAAAGCCGGGCCGGAGAGTAATCTATATTCCGAAAATTTTTCATTTGCTTCATTAAAAGGAAAACTAAATTGGCCGGTTACGAGGGGGAAAATTGTAAATAATTTTGGTGAAAACAGGAATAAAATTCTTAATACCGTAACTATAAATTACGGAATAGATATTAGGGCGGATAAGGATATTGATGTAAAAGCTGTTGCCGACGGGATTGTATCTGCCGTTGAATGGATACCGGGTTACGGCAGCGTCATTATAATAACTCACAATGAAGACTACCGTACAGTGTACGGCCATTTATCGGAAATTTTTGTCCAGGAAGATGATCTGATAAAAAAAGGCAAAGTTATAGCAAATGTGGGGGAAGATCTTGAAGGCAGGATTCTTCATTTTGAAATCTGGAATTCAAGGGTAAACCAGGATCCTGAAATTTGGCTGGCTAAAAGGTAATTTAAAAAAATATTTAAAATATTTAACAAACCTTGAGGAAAGGAGAATGGGGATAAGTTTGCAGGCAGCTACAATCAATACTTTTTATCCGTAATGCCGTCAGTTCCTTCTGAATACAGCAGGATTTTAAAGAATTTTTTCTCACTAAACCTGGTGCAGATCTCGAACATAATTTTTCCTCTTATAATACTGCCATACGTAGTCAGAGTACTTGGAGTGGAGAAATTCGGTTTAATAAGTTTTGTCCAGTCTTTCATAATGTACTTTGTAATTATTTCAGATTACGGATTTAATCTTGCGGGGACAAGGGAAATATCCGT
>DAISZW010000148.1:0-8426 GCA_036824595.1 Ignavibacteriaceae bacterium | reverse complement strand
AGATATTTCCCGCCGAATTGAAGTGAAATGTTGGAGAGATCAATCATTCTTTTATTACGGCAATTTTCCCGCTGATGACATTGTTCCCCTCTTTATCAAATGCTACAACAAAATAAACACCGCTGCTTACAAAATTACCTTCCTGATCTGTCCCATCCCAAAATGCTATATCTCCGCCCGGGGAATTTTCGGTTTCCGCTTCAATGTATTTCACTAATTTGCCGGTCAAAGTTAAAATTTTAACTTCGCTGTCCCTGATTAAATTTTTTATCTTTAATTGATTACTGTTATTATTCAAAACAAACGGATTGGGATAAAGAAGCAGTTCCGAAAAACTTTCTTTAGGCTCTATTGACGGAGTATCGAATGAGACAAGCCCCAGATCCGTACCTACAAAAACTCTTCCAGTTTTACTATCAATTGCTATGCTTTTAATTTCATTTGTGGGTAAGATAGTATTTTCTGTATTATAAGAAGTAATCAATCTCGAGCCGTCGGAATTAACGACTTGCAATCCCTGATTAGTTCCTATCCATTTCTGATTTAACGGATCAACGGCTATACAATTTATGGACTGCTGACGCAGGGAGAATACCGTTGTAACGCTCGGGTTAGGAGTTGAGGTTAAAATACTTTGTTGATTTGAAATAATATTTACGCCGAAGCCTGTTCCTATCCAGATATCGCCGCGTAAATCTGTTACAACCGCAGTTATGAAATTATCGCTAAGACCATCCGTATTGTTTAGGAAGCCTGATTTGTCGTCTGAAAGGTCCTCATAAGTTTTATTTTCGTTAAAATAAAAAAGCCCTTCCCTGCTTGGATCCTGAGAACAGTACCATTTGGTGTCATATTGATCAATAGCCAGATAATGTTGTGCTCGCATGTATGAGTTTTGTGCAGCCGGATTTGCATAATGAAGCCATATACTGTCCGGAGTCATCATGCTTAATTGTTTTCCGCTCACAGCATAAGAATTAAGAACCCATAAATTATTTCTCGAATCGGTGGCAAATCCTGAGATTACAAGATATGCAGGAGCTCCTTGCTGCCCTTCTAAATCAGTATTATTGGTTGTGAAAATATCAATTTGATTGTCTCTTAATCTTGCAAAACCGCCTCCCCAGTTGCCGAAGTATTTTGTGTTGTCCGGTGCGGTGTAGGCTACAAAGTAATTGTTTGTTGGAAGCTGCGGCGTATTTGATGTATTATAATTTAACCATGAATCCCCATCATACTTGAAGAACCCTGCTCCACGGAGGTCCGGTCCGGATGCGACCCAAAGATTGCTTTCTCGGTCAATTGCTAAATCTACGAATGTGTTTGCATGGGGTCCGTTTGGATAAATATATTCTCCAGTTGATATTCTTAATACGCCAATGTTAGTAGAAGCAAGCATTCCTAGAGCAGAGCTAAATTCTATTGAAATTAGATCAACTGCCGAAGCATAAATTTCAGTTAATGCTCCACCGAAATAAAGGTAAATTCTATTTTGCGATAATATGACGAGTGAATCGCCTGAAACTTCAATGTCTGAAATGGAACCAATAAGTTCAGGAAGAAAATTATTCCATAAAGATCCATTAAAAACAGACATTCCAGCATCGGTTGCAGCCAGAATTAATTCCTGATATTTAATGAGTTTAAAAACTCTGGGTGAAGGTAATCCTTCCGTTGTTCTGAAAACATCCCATGATTCGGGGGTAGATAAATTAGGAGCACCCCTTTTTTGAACTGCAATTCCTTGATCTGTACAGGCATATATTAAATCGAACTTTACAGCGCTGTTTATTATATAGTTTGATGGAAAAGTACCAAGCTTAGTGAATGTATCATAGAAGGTGAAATTTTTTGCGTCTAATAATGATATCCCGAAATCTGTCGCTGCAATTATCGTATCTCCCGAAACAAAAAGAGAGTTTATCTGTTTTAACGTTTTATCGCTGTTCAGTATATCCAGAACGGTATGGACAGATTTTTGCGAAGGATTGTACACATCAATAGTACCTCCGTTTCCGCCGAACCAAATTTTGCCTTCATTATCTATGCAGAGTGAAGTTAAAGATACTCCTATTAAGCCGTCATTTCTGCGCAAGGCAGCAAAGGAATCTTTCTCTGCATCATAATAAAAAGCGCCTCCGTCTGTTGCACTCCAAAATCCTACTGAAGATGCTTTTAAATCATTAACCTTCTTCATATCCGTATAGAACTTCCAGTTGGATATCTGCTGCGCAAAAGTCAGGCTGAAGCTTAATAGTATAAAAGAAATGATTTTTCTTTTTTTCATGTTTTGCCTTTAAATAGATTCGGAATAGTGAGAATTCCTCTTTATTGATCCCAAAATTCTTAAGCAATTTAATATTTTTTTAAATATCAAAAAGTGTAAAACGCTTTTCTTTAATAATTTAAAAGGATTCATTAGATTTGGTTTCCCAGAATAAAAGTTAGATAGCTAATTGCTAAAAGAAATTCATCTGAAATTCAATAAATCTTTAATAATTTTTTTTGCTACTATTTTCTCCTGGTTTCCTGTTTTTTTTGTTTCCTTTTTAAATGATGATTATCAAATCATCGGATTCCACTTCAATAAAGGTTTTTTTGAATTATTTGATGCATTTTGGGGGAGAGGAGTCTATTATCATTACTGGCGCCCAATCCCTGATTTCATTCATGGCTTAACACTATTCATTGCAGGTTTTCAACCCTTTCCTTTCAGAACAGCCGGAATAGTGATATATACAATCACTTGCATACAAATTTATAGAACTTTAAAGTTTTTAGGTTTAAAGGAGAAAACGGCATTTGCAGCTGCATTATTATTTGCTGTGCTTCCATCCCATATTCTTGAAGTTGCCTGGATTGCCGATCAATTGGAATCTCTAGTAGCCTGTTTTCTTTTACTCTCATTTTTGAATTATATAAAAGTTTATTTTCCAGATTCGACTTTGGCAGATGCTGGTAAACCGAGAAATAAATATTTGTTCTTCTCCGGATTCTGGTTCGCCGCTGCATTATTGACAAAGGAAGTGGCTTATACTGGAATTTTTATTCCGATCATTTTTTTAATCTATAGTGGTAACATAAGCAGACAATCTTTGTTACGGGCAGCTAAAGATATTCTTGCCGGTCTATTAATATTAGTTATCATTTTTATTTATAGATTTATTTTCATTGGCGGAACTCCTTTTGCTGCAACCCACTTCACCGATATCAGCATTCCAGGGATGTTTAAGAATTTGTTCATATACGTTCCTCTTGCATTTTTTCCGCCGGAGTTTTTAGAGCTTATTTACAGTTTATCAAATGCGTTTATATTTATCATAATAACCCTGTTGTTGCTTTGTTTGATTTACCTGATAGTCAGAAAGTTTAAGAATTTAAGCAGTCCTAAGCGAAATTTAATCTATGCCGGCGCTGCATGGTTTATAGTATTTATTATACCGGCTCTCCCGACTTTAATGAGATGGTATGTATTTACTGCTTCAATCGGTTTGATATTGATTTTAGCTGTATTGCTTGAAGATCTTTTGAATGAGAAATTTTATTATACAGCTTTAACGGGAGTGATAATTATTTTTTGTTTTTACAATATTAATACGATGTTTCATTGGAAAGAAACAGGAATTAAATTGGATAAAGCCCTGATGAGTATTAGAAATCTTGATCAAAAAATTTCTTCCGATACTCTTTATCTCTGGTGCGTGCCCGATAAATTTAGACGGGTCCCGATGATGAAACTGGGTATCCGGCAGTCCGTTGAATGGGCATTAAATAAATCGGGAAGCCATAAAATTAAAGTATTATCACCGCTTCGCTCGGAACTTGTTGACACCGATAGTAAAATTACTTTAAAGGAAAGATCCGGTTCCACTTTCGGATTTCATCTGCTTAACGGGAGGTTTCTTGAGAAAGGGGGGGAATCGAAATCAGTAATTAAGAATGAGGAATTATTTTATCAACAAGGAGGGATTGAACTTAAAATAAAAACATTAAATAAGGGGGGAAATCCGGAATCAATTGCTGCAGTAAAATTTTCAGGAGAGCCTGAAGGAGATCATATTTATTATAACGGGGAGGAATTTATACTGATAAAAAAGAAGAATTAAATTTTATTTAGCCTCAATTTTTTTCATTAAATCAGCCATTTCAATTGCAGTCTCTGCCGCTTCCCATCCTTTGTTGCTGGAATCAGGGCCTGATCTTTCAACAGCCTGCTCAACATTTTCCGTTGTTAAGACTCCAAAAATAACCGGAATACCGTATTTCAATGATGTCTGCATTATACCTGAACTTACCTGGGAAGCAATCAAATCAAAATGCGACGTTTCTCCTCTGATAACTGCCCCGATGCAGATGATAGCATCGTATTTTTTTTTGGAAGCCATTTTATCAGCGGTTAAAGGAATTTCAAAAGCTCCGGGAACTTTTATAATTTCCCAATCATCATCCTTTATCCCGTTTTTCTTAAAGCAGTCACTTACTCCTTTTAAAAGCCTCTCACCTATAAGCTCATTATATTTGCTTTGAATTATCACCAGTTTTATTCCGCCAGGGGAATGGCTTCCTTCAAGAATTTTCATATTTGTCTAGAATTGTAAAAAAAATTATGCGGTATTTTTCAAGAGCCGTTTTCTCATTGCATCCACTGAAGAAGAGGGGATAGTATATTTACCGAAATTCTTTTCGTCATCTCTTTTCCCGCCGTGGAAATCCGATCCTCCGGATTCAAGGAGAAAATATTCATTTACTATTCCCCTGTAAAACTTTTCCTGCTGCGCATTGTGGGAAGGATGCGTAACTTCAATACCGTCAACGCCGGAATCGATAAGTTCTTTTAGAATATCCTCAGGCATATTTCCCGGGTGCGCAATAAATGAGAGTCCTCCTGCATCGCTTATTATTTTGAAAGCGCTGTGGGGAGAAATGTGAACCTTCTTTTCATAAGCGGGGCATCCGTTTCCGATGTATTTGTTGAATGCTTCGTAATAATTTGAAACAAGCCCCTTCTCAACCATTTTCTGAGCGATGTGAGGCCTTCCGATTGCAGAATGTTTTGCATGGATCAGAACTTCTTCGAATGAAACAGGTAAGCCGAGCGAGTTTAATTTTCTGACGATTCTTACGGCACGTTTAATTCTTTCTTCCCTAAAAAAAGAAAGGTATCTCTCAAGTTCCTCGCTGTCCAGTTCAATAAAATAACCTAAGATATGAACTTCTTTATCCCTTATGTCGGAGCTGATTTCCAAACCGGGAATCACTTCAATGCCTGCTTCTGCTCCGAAAGCTGCAGCTTCCTGAATGCCGGAAAGATTATCGTGATCGGTGATGCTTATTATATCCAGATGAGCCTTTGCAGCTTTCTCAATAATCTCTTTGGGAGAGTAGAATCCGTCTGAATTTGTTGTATGAATATGTAAATCTACTTTCCCGTTCATTATTCTTAACTGAATAATTCTTTAAATTTTTCGTAATTAATAATTCTCAGTCTTGATCCATCGAGTTCAACCAATCCTTTTTTTGCAAAAGAATGGAGAGTTCGTGAAATAGTTTCTCTAGAAGTGCCGGCCATATTTGCGAGGTCATGCTGGAACGGGAGTTTTTCAATTTCAACTGTGCCCTGTTTTATTTTACCCACATCATCCGCAAGCTGAAGTATAACCGTAGCAACTTTGCCTTCGGCATCTTTCAGCGACAGAGATTTTATTTTCATATCTGCGGATCTAAGCCTCTGCGTCAGCTCTTGAAGCAGGGTAATGGAAATTTCCGGATGGTTATGCAAAAGATCGAGGAAATCGCTTCTTTGAATAATAAACAATTCCGAATCTTCCATAGCAGTAACATTTGCAGATCTGGCCAAGCCGTCAAGGATTGCCATTTCCCCGAAGAAATCGGAGTCCCCCAATATTGTTAAAATAACTTCTTTACCGTCATCGCTTACCCTGGAAACTTTAACCTTGCCGCTTATAATTACAAACAGAGCTGATCCTGTTTCATGTTCAAATAAAATAACAGAATCCTTCTTGAAAGATTTCTGAATACCCAATTTTGATATTTTCTCAAGGGTATCTTCATTTAATTCAGAAAAAATAGGAACATATTTAAGGAAATCGTTGGTTTCTTGCATTTGAATGCCCTGACTGATTGTTAATTAAAAAAGTAATATAATCGCACCCTTGCTGAAAGTCAACTCAAGATGTGCTGATTATTAAACGAATTAATTTTAAATCTTAATTCCTTAAGAATCTTAGAAAATTAGTAGTTTGCGGATCATCCCGGAGGCCATTTCATCTGTCTTCCGCCCAGCAGATGCATATGCAGATGATAAACGGCTTGACCGCCGTTACTGCCGCAATTAATTACAATCCTGAATCCATCTTCGGCAATATTCATATCTTTTGCTATTTTGTTTGCCGCATCAAACATATCACCCAAAAGATGTGCATCTCTGTTTCCATGAATATCGGTTACCTTAGGTATTTCCTGCTTCGGTATAATTAGAACATGTACGGGAGCTTTAGGATCAATATCTTTAAAGGCAAGTATTTTATCCGTTTCATAAATAATATCAGCGGGGATTTCCTTATTAATGATTTTAGAAAATATTGTCATAGTATTCCTTTCTTCCACCGTTAATTTTTAGTTAAAAAAATAAGAAACGAATTATTCAACCCTTTCAATTCCATATTTTTTTATTTTATTATAAAGGTGGCTTCGCTGAATGTCCAGAATTTCCGCGGTTTTACTGATATTCCAGTCGTTCATCTCAAGCTGCTTAATAATAAAAGCTCTTTCTGCTTTTTCCTTAAAATCCTGGAATGAATTGCTTTCATTAATAATATCGCCCAATGAAGCCTGGCTGCCGGCAAATAAAGGCTCAATATCTTTTTTAGCGATTTCTTTTTTATCAACAATTATGATTATTCTTTCGACAAAATTTTTCAGCTCCCTTATGTTGCCGCTCCACGGCATAGTTTGAAGAAATTTCAGCGACTCTTCATTAAATTTTACCGAACCTTTTTTATATCTTGCACTAATTTCGTTTGTAAAACTCTCGACCAGTATTGGAATATCTTCAGTTCTTTCTTTTAAAGAAGGAATTTGAATAGGGATTACATTCAAACGGTGATACAAATCTTCCCTAAAATTATTTTTTTCGATTTCCTCTTTTAGATTTTTATTGGTGGCTGCTATAATTCTTACATCGACTTCAATTTTTTTTGTGCCGCCTACTCTTTCAAGCCTGCTGTCTTCAATAACTCTTAATACCTTTGCCTGCGCCTGCTGACTCATATCTCCGACTTCATCCAGGAATATTGTTCCTTTGTTTGCCAATTCAAATTTCCCGATCCGCTGCTGCATCGCTCCCGTAAAAGAACCTTTTTCATGTCCGAATAATTCCGATTCAATTAATTCGTTAGGTATAGCCGCGCAATTTACTTCAATAAAAGGACCTTCTTTCCTCGGGCTTTTATTATGTATCGCCCTGGCAACTAATTCTTTCCCGGTGCCATTTTCACCCGTTATTAAAATACGTGTATCAAGAGGAGCAACCTTGTCAATCATTTCCAGAATATTTTTTATGGGTCTGCTTTTACCTAATATTTTTCCTTCGCCGATGTAAGCCCGTTTTATTTCTTCATTTTCTAGAAGTAGCTTTGATTGTTCTACAGCATTCCTTACACTGATAATCAGTTTATCCCTGTCAATCGGTTTTTCTATGAAATCAAACGCACCAAGCTTCGTGGCTTTTATTGCGTTTTCCACGCTGCCGTGAGCTGAAATTATTATAACCGATGCAGGAGAGCCGGATTCTTTTACTTTTTTAAGCACGTCAAAACCATTCATTTCCTGCATTTGAATATCCAGCAGAAGCGCATGATAAGAATCCGATAAAAGCTTTTCCAGGCCTTCAGAAGCAGCAGTAGAAAAATCAACTGCATAATCCTCGTATTCAAGGATCATCTTAATGCTTTCGCATATCTCTTTTTCATCGTCAATAATTAATATTTTTTTCATAATGAATAACGGAAATAAAAAGCTGAACGGAGTATCAATACGCTTGAAGGGAGAATTTTCCGGTTCTCTTTAAGAATTTTTCCGAAAATCCTTCCTAAGTCGTTAATAATCAGATCACGTTCATCAATAGATGATTGGACTTTAAAATTTTCCTCAAAAACTTCCACAAAATAACCAAATACAGTTCCGAAATCAAAGAAAAGCGAATTGTAAGAAATAAAAGCGCTTCCAAAAAAATGTGCAAGTTTATCCTTATCGCCAAAATCATTCTCCGGCGTATCAAATAGAAGATCTCTAGGCAGGTTTCTATTTTTTAAGCTGAAAATAGAATCGTTATGTGAAATCAGAGGGTAATTAACAATACAATCAAGCAACGGAATATTTATCGGGATTTCTTTATAAGGAATTGT
>DAISZW010000310.1:0-2327 GCA_036824595.1 Ignavibacteriaceae bacterium | reverse complement strand
GATGCGACTATTTTTGCATAAAACGATTTGAGCTGATCGTAAAATTTAGAATTAATAATCGATTCATTAATTTCAAATTTACAAAGGACCTGAATATGATTATTCTCAACCATTACATGCCTGGTGTAAGAACCGATGTTCGGGCTTACTTTGAAACTCTTCTCGGTCAGACTTTCTTTAACCTCGAAGTTTTCCGGAATCGTAATATTTTCTATGAATACATAGCTGCTCGGGTGCCCATAATCTATTGGGAAACTTCGCTCTGCGGATTTGAAGGGATTTTCTTTAAGGCGGTGAATCATAGAAGGATTATAATAAATAATATCGCCGCTCGTCAAGCAGTAGTTTTCAGATGAAATTCTGGATTTAATTTTCAGCGGCACTGTAATACTATCTTTTGCTTCAATTAGTACCGAATCGACCGATAATCCGGAGGATTCGGAATCATATAAACTTTTAATAATATCGATCTCTTCCCCTTTATCAAAATCGCTGCGGATACTTAATGCCTTGTAATCGGAATACGATTCCTCGATATCGGCGTTGATTAGACCATCTTCATTGACATTAACAGATATAAATGTTTTCCTTATGTTCGGCTTTTTTGAAGAGATCCCGATCCATTCCGGCTGTCCGCCTTTTTTAATTACTAAGCCGCTTACATTCAAAATTTTAAATGGTATTAAATCGAATGGACGTAACGGATTTGTGGCATCCAGATAATATATCTGAGCACCTATTTTAGCCTGCGTAATAACATAATTGAATTGTGAAATTATCGGATATAAATTCTGAATTCGTCCGTTAACTCTTGTACTAAGAATTACCGGTTCAGCGGTTATACCAGCACTTTTTAAAAGCGAGATAAGCAAAAAAGTTATTTCCGCACTGTTTCCCTTTTTATATTCTATTACATCATCAACATCCTGCCGTGCATACACCCATTCTTCACCGCTCCATACAATTGATTTTGCGACCCAGTTATAAATTGCTTTTAGTTTCTCTTCCGGCGAAGATAATTTTTTTATAATTTCAGCCGTCAGTTCTTCAATATCACTTCCATCATCAATCTTACCGTAGAAGTAGTCGCTATCAAGGAGATCATCGATTAAACTTTTCCATGTCATCAGAACTTCTCTTTTCCCTGTATTCGGGAATGAATAACCTGCGAGTTGAATTTCGACTTCATTTATATAATCATCCATGGTAGTTACAAACGGCTCATCCCGTAAAGCCCTGGCATTACGAACTGCCCAGCGCTGCTGCGTACATTTTACAAGTCCGTCTCCAAAATATGCAACTGCTTCACCCCGAAAGGGCTGAGTTACTTCTTGAACTTCATTGATCGTCCATAACTCATACCCGCGCGTTACGCATGCATATGCTATGCACCGCGGATAGCGTATTCTGTATTCACTCCAGACTACCGGCTCATCATGCTGAAACTGCCAGTCCCGTACGGCCCAAAGAGAAGTTGCTTCTATTTTATATTTAAATTCAATAATACAGCCGGGCTTTAGAGCAGGCAGGGTAAATTTATACCTGGTGCGTTCATCATCAATCTCCTCTTCATAAATATCATCATCATCAAGTTCGGTTTCTATGATATTACCATTTTCATCGAGAGAGTAAGTCATTCCTTCAATATCCCCGATCCATTCCATACTTTTTTTTGTGTAAAGAACAACAGAATGAGTAGCCCAATCATAGCCGGCAGGTGTAAGAATTTTAACACGGCGGTGCCTGTTAAATTCAAGGTTTGCTTTATCATTGAAATGTGTTTCACCGTAATCGCATAATATTACTGCCGTTGCGTTGGTATCCTGCGGATAGCTGCTCATTTGAAGATCTTCATTGGATATTTTTCCCCATTCAATGGGAGGTTGCTGAGCCAAAGAAATCCGGGGCAGTATAAACGATAATAATAAAAAAAGAAAAGATTTATGAAATTTATTCATATAAACTCCTGATTATGTGTAATATAGGGGAGTTTATCTGCATTTTTCAGACAGGCGACTTTAAATGGAGGCAATTTTAGATCCCCTAAAAACAAAATAGATTAACTGAAATGAAAATTTCTTACACAACAAAAACAAGAAAACCCCATTTTTTGATATAAAAGTACGTCAAAAAAATTTTTTTATCAATAAAAAAATCTAAGAAATGCTTAACAAATTTAGGGCCAAATAAGTATATATTTTAATGAGTGATAAATATTCTGTAAACAGGCTTAGCCGATGGTGAATACTTAACGCCGGGAGCAGGGATATGAAAGAGGTCGACAAACTTTCCTGCAAAATCCCAATTTTCATCTGAATGATCGAATA
>DAISZW010000309.1:0-2337 GCA_036824595.1 Ignavibacteriaceae bacterium | reverse complement strand
GGAGCTTATTAAAAAAGCTGCACCGGGTAATGCAACAATATTACTTCTTGGAGAGAGCGGAACCGGGAAAGAACTTGCAGCCAAGGCAATTCATTTATTAAGCGAAAGAAGCGGCGGAAATTTTATTACTGTTAATTGCGGAGCACTTTCCGACACCCTTCTCGAAAGCGAACTGTTTGGGCATGTTAAAGGTTCATTTACCGGAGCAGTGGCGGATAAAATGGGGCGTTTCGAAGCAGCAGATAAGGGAACCATCTTCCTGGATGAAATTGCAGAAACATCTGAAAATTTCCAGGTAAAGCTGCTCCGCGTGATTCAATCTGGAGAATTTGAAAAAGTAGGTTCTTCAAAAACCGTTCATACCGACATCAGAATTGTTGCGGCTACAAACAAAGATTTAACTAGAGCTGTGAGGGAAAAGAAATTCCGTGAAGATCTTTACTACCGTCTGAACGTAATAAAAATTGAGCTTCCCCCTCTGAGAGAAAGAAAAGAAGATATTGAAATTCTTGCCGCACATTTTATAGAAAATGAATCTCCCGGATTGAAATTATCACAGGCCGCACTTGAAGCATTAAATAAATTTGAATGGAGAGGAAATGTCCGGCAGCTTGAGGCTGCAATGAAACGTGCGGTTATTTTTGCAAAATCTTCCGGAAGAAGTTTAATTCAACTGCAGGATCTTCCGGATGAAATAACAAAAGATATAAATTTAAATTTCGAAGATCTTGTGATCGAATCATTAAGGAAAAAACAATTCTCTCATTCTTCAATAAATGAAACTGCACAGGAACTCGGCTTAAGCAGAACTGTTGTATCCGAGAACTTCAGGGGTTTCACATTTAAAACTTTGATCCAAAATAATTATGATATTAATGCATCAGTTAATATTATAACCGGAACCGGGGATAAAGATGCTTGGGAAAAGGTGCATTCAAAATTGGAAAGATTCTTAACCAATGTTGAATCGGACATAAAGAAAATTGATCGGAAAGATTTCCAGTCTGTTAAAAATAACCTTGCATCAAAGTATAAAAATCTCCCCCAGAAATTTCATTATTATCTTGATGAGATCATTAAAAAATATCTATAGGAATCTGACCAGGTTCTTACCTAAAAGAGGAAAATAATCATATGAAAATTATTGAATGCGTTCCGAACTTCAGTGAAGGAAGAAACAAAAATACTTTTGATTTAATGAAGAAATCATTGGAAGGAATTAATGACTGCAAGCTTCTCAGCCTTGAACCTGATGCGGATTACAACAGGGTTGTAGTTACGATGGCTGGAAGCGAGGAAGGTATTTTAAATGGTGCGCTGTCAATCAGCAGAACAGCTGCTGAATTGATTGACATGACTTCGCATAAAGGAGAGCATCCCAGGTTCGGAGCAATTGATGTCGTACCGTTTGTTCCTGTTAAAAATGTTACCATGGAGGAATGCGTTAGAATTTCAGAAATGTATGCGGAGAAAATAGGTGGTGAATTAAGAATCCCGGTATATCTTTATGAAGAAGCTGCAAGGACAGCTGAAAGAAAAAATTTGTCCGATATAAGAAAAGGTGAATACGAGGGTCTTGCCGAAAAATTAAAGGACCCTAAATGGCAGCCCGATTTCGGGCGGGCGCAATTTAATCCAAAGCTTGGAGCCGTAGTAACCGGTGCGAGATTTTTCCTGATAGCATACAATGTTAATTTAAAGTCGGAGGATATAACATATGCTAAAGAAATCGGGGAAATCCTTCGTGAATCGGGTAGACCTAAACGGGATATCAACGGAAATATTTTAAAGATCGGCGGGAAAACCGTAAAAGAACCGGGCAGATTAAAATCGGTTAAAGGAATGGGAGTTTACCTGGAAAAATATAAGATTACACAGGTATCAATGAACCTGACTAACTACAATATTACTTCCATTCATACTGCTTTCGAGGAAGTTAAGAATGAAGCAAGAAGATTGGGAATTGAAGTAACCGGGAGCGAAATTGTCGGCTTAGTCCCGCTGGAAGCATTGCTTCTAGCCGGGCAATTTTATGCAGAAGGGGAAAAATTAAATGATACTGAGCTTGTTGATCTTGCTGTGGAAAAATTAGGATTAAATGACCTTCATGAGTTTAAGAAAGATAAAAAAATCATAGATTATATGATCTGATAATTCAGGAAAAGTTGTAAAACCGTTCATCCAAAAATCATTGATTATAATCCCCTTTAATTTTATGTTAGTGGAAATTTTCATCTATTCATTTTAAAGATTATTATATTTTAGTCTTTCCCTCATATTCTAAACATATTCTGCAACTTTATTTAGGAGTATAAAATGAAATATACGAGAGTTCCT
>DAISZW010000027.1:0-25198 GCA_036824595.1 Ignavibacteriaceae bacterium | reverse complement strand
TCTTTTTAGCGCCGGAACGGGAAAGCTGCCCGTTCATTCCTCTTGCAGAAGTTCCGCCATGACCGGAACCTTCGCCTCTGCCTATCCGTTTACGTTTTTTCCTAGAACCTTCTGCATATTTAAGATTGCTTAAAATATTCATTATGAAGCCTTAACTTTTTTCTTCTCTGTTTTTACCGATTCAACCTTAACCAAATGCCTGACCTTATTAATCATCCCTCTTATCTGAGGAGTATCGTTATGAATTTTCTGCCAGTTAGGCCTTCCTAAGCCCAGCGCTTCAATGGTCAGTTTCTGATCTTTCGGTCTGTCGATTACACTTTTTGTTTGAGTTATTTTAATCTTACTCATATTTATTTAGATATATAATTATGCGTTAAAAAGTTCATTAATCTTCATTGTTCTTTTTTCAGCCATTCTTTTCGCATCTACTATATTAAGCAGTGCGTTTAAAGTAGCTTTAACCTGATTATGAGGATTGCTAGATCCAAGAGATTTTGTAAGAACATCTTGAATGCCGGCAGCCTCAAGAACCGCACGAACGCCGCCTCCGGCAATTAATCCGGTTCCGGGGGAGGCAGGCTTCAGCAAAACTTTTCCTGCACCGAATTTTCCCAGAATTGCATGAGGTATGGTGCCTTTGTAAACATTAACATTAATTAAATTCTTCTTTGCGTCGTCAATTCCTTTGGAGATTGCATCGGTAACTTCATTTGCTTTTCCCAGGCCGACACCTACGGTTCCGTTCCGGTTTCCCACTACAACAATAGCATTAAAGCTGAACCGGCGTCCGCCTTTAACAACTTTTGCAACACGGTTAATGTGAACAACTTTTTCTTTTAAACCTTCTGTTTCAGTTTGTTTCATATTTCTATTTTCTATTATAAATAATTCAATCTTCAAAGCTGCCGGGAGAGGATTCGAACCTCTACAGACGCCTCCAAAGGGCGTAGTCCTACCATTAGACGACCCGGCAATGCAGGTCTGAATCCGGAGGCAGGGTTAAAATTTTAGTCCTCCCTCACGGGCTCCATCGGCTACGGCTTGAACTCTGCCGTGATATCTATAACCGTTCCTGTCAAAAACAACAGATGTTATTTTCTGACCTAATGCTTTTTTCGCAATTAAACTTCCTACCGCTTTGCTTTTGGCTATTTTACCCTTCAGATTTTTTATTTCTTCAGATAAATCTTTTGAAAGCGTAGAACCGGAAACCAAAGTTTTTCCCGCAGCATCATCAATTATCTGTGCATAAATATGATTCAGGCTTCTATAAATAGTTAATCTTGGTTTTTCCGGAGAACCATAAACTTTTTTTCTGGTTTTTTGTTTGGCATGAGAACCGGTTGAATTTTTTCTTTTTATCATTTTAATTTTTCTCCATGCTTTTATTTACCGGCTGTCTTACCAGCTTTTCTTGTAATATGTTCGTCCGTATATTTAATACCCTTTCCTTTATAAGGTTCAGGTACTCTAAACGATCTTATTTTTGCCGCAACCAATCCTACGAGCTGTTTATCGATACCGGAAATTACAACCTGAGTCGGAGTCGGAGTTTGAACCGTAACTCCATCAGGAGGCATAAAATAAATGGGATGTGAATATCCGATGTTAATTAATAAATTTTTCCCTTTCAGCTCCGCCCTGTAACCCACTCCAACAATGTCAAGGGTTTTTTGGTATTCCTTAATTACTCCATCAATCATATTCTGGATTAATGCCCTAGTTAATCCATGGAGAGCTTTATTTTGTTTACTATCATCGGGCCTACCGACAATTATTTCACTATCCTTCACTTCAACGGAAAGGTTAGGGTGAATATTTTGAACAAGTTCACCTTTCGGTCCCTTTACCTTAAGTGTATTATCGGTTTTAACGGCAGTAACTCCCTTGGGAATTGCAACCGGTTTTTTTCCTATTCTAGACAAATTTTAATCTCCTGAATTTTACCATATATAACAAACAACTTCGCCGCCGACCGCTTCACGTTTTGCTTCCTTATCGGTAAGCAGGCCTTTTGAAGTGGAGATTACGGCGATACCCAGGCCATTTAACACCCGCGGCAGTTCATCGGCATTTTTATAAATTCTCAATCCCGGCGTACTTATTCTTTTCAAACCGTTAAGTGCCGGAGTTCCTTTAGAGTATTTTAAGAAAATTTTTAAGATATTCTGCTTATTATCTTCAATTAATGCATAATCATGAATAAACTGCTGCTTCTTCAAGATTTCAGCTAAATTTTTCTTCAGGTTTGAAGAAGGTATTTCAACTGAAACTTTTTTAGCTCTAGATGCATTTCTTATTCTTGTCAGAAAATCCGAAATAGGATCTGTAACGGGCATAAAATAACTCCTTTTACCAGCTTGATTTTTTTAATCCGGGTATTTCGCCTTTCAAAGCCATTTCCCGTAATACTAATCTGGACAAACCGAATTTGCGGTAATAGCCGCGCGCTCTTCCTGTAAACATGCACCGGTTATGCAGTCTTACCGCAGATGAATCCCTCGGCAGTTTCTGCAGCGCCAGATAATCCCCTTTTTCTTTAAACTCTTTACGCAGCTTTCTATACTTTTCAACTAATTTTCTTCTTTTATCTTCACGTGCTATTAAACTCAAACGAGCCATTTAGTCTCCTTCTTTAGGCTTTTTTAATTTCTTTTTTACGGAACGGCACACCGAAAGCTTGAAGCAATTCGTAAGCTTCATTATCGGACTGAGCGGTGGTTACTAAAGTTATATCCATTCCCATTATTCTGCTTATTTTATCGACATTAATCTCAGGAAAAATAATTTGTTCTTTAACGCCGAGAGTATAGTTTCCGTGTCCGTCAAACGATTTATCGGACAGTCCGCGGAAATCTCTCACTCTTGGCAGAGCTACATTAATCAGGCGGTCGAGAAACTCATACATTTTTTCATGTCTTAACGTGACCATTGCACCGATGTTCATCCCGGCCCTTAATTTAAAATTAGAGATGGCCTTCTTTGATTTTCTGATGCTTGCTTTCTGGCCTGTAATTGTTTCCAGCTCATTTACTGCTTCTTCAAGAATTTTCTGATCGGCAACAGCGGCACCGACACCCATGTTAACTGCGATCTTATCGAGTTTAGGAACCTGCATTATACTTTTATAATTAAACTTTTTTTTCAGCTCAGGAATAACCTCGGTTTTATAATAATCGCCAAGGCGATTCTTTATTTTCACCTCTTTTATTTCTTGAGAGGGAACTTTCTTTTCCGGTTTTCCCTTAGCTTCTTTTTTTTCTTGGGGCTGTTTTTCCGCAGCCGGTTTTTTTGTTTTTTTCTCAGCCATAATTTTTTATAATGTTAAATCATTTCTCCGCTAGCTTTACTAACGCGGGCTCTTTTCTTTTTTCCTGTTTTTTCATCCAGAATAATCTGCGAACCGATTCTTGAAGGTTCATTTGATTTCGGATCCAGTATCATAACATTGGAAACATGGATCGGCATTTCCTTTTCAAGAATTCCGCCCTGCGGATTTTTCTGGTTCGCTTTGGTATGCCTTTTTCTTAAGTTTATTCCTTCCACAATTACCCTCAGGTCTCCCGGGAATACTTTCAATACTTTACCGGTTTTTCCTCTATCATTTCCGGTAATTACCATTACAGTATCGTTTTTTCTAATTTTCATTTTATTTTTCCATTTCTCATAATACTTCCGGGGCAAGAGATACAATTTTCATGAATTGCTTTTCTCTTAATTCTCTTGCAACCGGCCCGAAAATGCGGGTACCTTTCGGCTCATTCTGAGGATTAAGCAGAACTGCCGCATTTTCATCAAATCTTATATAGGAGCCGTCTTTTCTTCTTACTTCTTTCTTTGTACGTACAATTACTGCGCGTGAAACTTCGCCTTTTTTAACGGTGCCGTTTGGGATTGCGGTTTTCACCGATACAACAATCAAGTCTCCAAGGCTTGCATACTTCCTGCCGCTGCCTCCCAGGACTCTTATGCAGCGAATTTTTTTTGCACCCGAATTATCCGCTACGACTAGATTGGTTTCTTCCTGAATCATTGCTTAAAAAACTCCTATTTAGCTTTTTCCAAAATTTCAACTAGGCGCCATCTTTTTCTCAAGCTAAGAGGGCGGGTTTCCATAATTTTAACCTTATCACCAATCTGGCATTCGTTTTTCTCATCGTGCGCTACCAGCTTCGTCGTCTTTTTAAAATATTTCTTATAAATTTTGTGAGAAACTCTTCTTTCGATTGCAACGGAAATTGTCTTCTGCATTTTGTTGCTTACAACAATACCAACCCTGGTTTTTCTTAAAGGCCGCTGTTCCATATCTATTCGGCAGCTCCTTTCCGGTTATGCAGTTCTTTCTGTTCAGTTAAGCCTCTTTCTCTAAGTACAGTCTTCATCCGTGCAACATCTTTCTTAACATGCTTCAATTTAGAAGTGTTGGTCAATTGTTTAAGCTGATGCTGAAAACGTAAATCGATGAGGTTCTTCTGTTCTTCATCAAGCTGACGTTTCAGCTCCTCGGTCTTCATTTCTCTTATATCATGAATTTTCATTCAAATTCCTTTAAAGATTATTCGTAATCAGGTCTTGCTACGACTTTTGTTTTAATAGGAAGCTTATATGAACATAAGCTCAATGCCTCATGGGCAATCTCTCTTGAAACACCGCCAACTTCGAACAAAATTCTGCCCGGCTTAATTACTACTACCCAGAATTCCGGCGCACCTTTTCCTTTACCCATTCGAGTTTCCAAAGGCTTTTTTGATACAGGCTTATCGGGAAAAATCCTGATCCAAACTTTGCCGTCTCTTTTCATTTTCCTCGATAATGCGACCCTGCATGCTTCAATCTGCCGGCTTGTAATCCAATGTGGTTCAAGTGCTTTGAGGCCGAAATCTCCGAATGCAATGGAGCTGCCGCGCTGAGCTTTACCTTTCATTCTTCCGCGCTGTGCTTTTCTAAATTTTACCCTTTTCGGCATTAACATGATTTAAACTCCTGTAAACTCTTTTTGAATCTTGTAATCCTGCAATTTTGGAATCCTGTAATTTTATTCCGTAACTCTTTTTCCTAAAATTTCCCCGCGGCATATCCAAACTTTAATCCCGATGGCGCCGTAGATAGTTTCAGCTCTTCCCGAGCAATAATCAATGTCGGCTCTTAAAGTATGAAGAGGAATTCTTCCTTCCTTATACTGCTCTGTCCTCGCCATTTCCGCACCGCCCAATCGACCTGCACACATAATTCTTATTCCTTCGGATCCCATTCTCATGGCAGATGTAATTGCCATCTTCATTGCTCTCCTAAACGATACTCTTCCTTCAATCTGGCTTGCAATATTTTCAACTACCAGGTAAGCATCCAATTCAGGCCTTTTAATTTCCGATATCTGAACTTTTACTTCTTTATCGGTAACCTGCTTTAACTCCTGTTCCAGCTGGGTAATTTCTTTTCCGCTTTTACCGATAACAACGCCGGGCCGCGAAGTATGAATTGTGAGGATAACATTTTTAGAAGTCCGGTCAATAACTATTCTAGAAATACCTGCTTTCTTCAAGCGGTTTCTGATATAAGATCTTAATCTTTCATCTTCTTTTATTTTCTGAGAATAGCTTTTATTTTCATACCAATTGGAATCCCATCCTCTGATAATTCCAACTCTTAATCCGACCGGATTTGTTTTTTGTCCCAAAATTTCTCCTAGTTCTTTGTTGCTACTATGATTGTTACGTGACAGGATCTTTTTCTAATTCTATAGGCACGACCCATCGGCGCCGGTGAAATTCTTTTTAATGTCGGCCCTTGATTAACAAATGCTTCCCGGATATATAAATCTGCGGGATCATGCCTGGTGGTTTCATCCTGGTTGATCAGATTTGAGACAGCCGATCTTAAAGTTTTCTCAGCACTTCTTGCAGCATGTTTAGGCTGAAAGTGCAGTATCTCCATTGCTTTGTCAACGGATTCACCGCGGATTAAATCAATTACAAGTCTCATTTTTCTAGGTGATGAACCGATATATCTTGTTACTGCTCTAGCTTCCATTAAAAATCCTTTTATCTATTATGCCGTAGGTTTAGTAGCCTTCTCAGCCTTTGTTCCAGGGTGAGCTCTAAAAATTCTAGTTGGTGCAAACTCGCCGAGTTTATGCCCGACCATATTTTCAGTGATATAAACCGGGATCATTTTATTTCCATTATGAACGGCAATTGTATGCCCGACAAAATCAGGTGCAATTGTAGAAGAACGCGACCATGTTTTTATTATTCTTTTCTGATTTGTCTCATTAAGCTGATTAATTTTCTTCATCAGCTTCAAATCAATAAAAGGTCCTTTTTTTACAGATCTTGGCATAATTAACTCGCTACTTATGACGTTTAATAATCAATTTATTGGAGGCCTTCTTATGCTTCCTGGTTTTTAAGCCTTTAGATTTCTGGCCCCAGGGAGAAACAGGATGTCCGCCTCCCGAAGTTTTTCCTTCACCGCCGCCCATTGGATGATCGATGGGATTCATCGCTACACCACGGACATGAGGTCTTTTTCCCAGCCACCTGGATCTGCCGGCTTTTCCATAACTAATATTTTCATGTTCAACATTCCCGACAACTCCATACGTTGCCATACAATCAACTCTTACCATTCTTATTTCACCTGAAGGCATCTTTAACTGGGCATAATCTCCTTCTCTAGCTAATAACTGAAGAGAAGACCCGGCACTTCTTCCCAGCTGTCCTCCTTTACCCTGTTTTAATTCCACATTATGGACAAAACTTCCTAAGGGCATCTCCTTCAGAGGCAGCGTGTTTCCTACATTTATTTCACTCCCGGATCCTGAAACTATTTTATCATTTACCTTCAAACCATTAGGGGCAATAATGTACCTTTTTTCCCCATCCGCATAATGAAGAAGTGCAATTCTTGAAGTACGGTTCGGATCATATTCTATTGCAACGACAGTTGCCGGTACACCATGTTTATCCCGTTTGAAATCAATTATTCTGTATCTTCTTTTATGGCCGCCGCCGCGATGACGCGAGGTTACCCTGCCCGCATTGTTTCTTCCCCCGGATTTTTTTAAAGCGGTAGTAAGGGATTTTTCCGGTTTATCTTTTGTCAATTCCTCAAAAGAATAATTTGTTCTGAATCTTGTCCCGGGTGTAATCGGTTTTAATTTTATAATTGCCATTTAAAATCCTATTTTCGACAGCTATACTTGCTCAAATAATTCAATTTTTTCACCTTCTTTTAAGGTGATTATTGCTTTTTTAAATTTGGGCGTTTTGCCTGTAAATCTCCCGCTTCTTCTAAACTGAGTTTTAGTTTTTCCGGGATGATTTATAGTCCTAACGCTTACTACATGAACGTTGAACTTTTTCTCAACAGCTTTTGCTATTTCAATTTTATTTGACTGCGGATTAACAATGAAACCATACTTGCCTGTATCCGCACTCAAGTTAGTCATCTTTTCCGTAATCAAAGGTTTTATTAAAATTTCGTGCATTGTCTAGTCCTGTACTCTATTTTCAAATGATTTAGCAAGAACATCAACTGCGGTTTTCTGTAAAAGCAGCACTTGATTATTCAATATGTCATATGCAGAAGCTTTATCCGCTTCTAAGATTTTAACTTTCGGAATATTCCGGCCGGATTTATAAACTGCATCGTTCGCTTCACCTGTTAGCAGCAGAACTTTTTTGCCGTTAATTTTTAAAGCTTTTAACAAGCTGACTAATTCTTTTGTCTTCGGCTGATCAAATTTAAAATCTTCGACAACCATTATCTGATCATCTTTAACCTTATAACTGAGTGCGGATTTGCGTGCAAGGCGCTTAATCTTTTTGGGTAAGTCCTGTCTATAATTTCTCGGCCTCGGACCAAAAATAGTACCTCCTCCGACCCACAACGGGGAACGGATAGTACCCGCACGTGCGCCGCCTCTTCCTTTTTGTCTCCAAGGTTTCTTTCCGCCTCCTCTTACTTCCCCTCTTTCCTTGGCTTTATGCGTACCCTGTCTTTGATTAGCCAAGTAAGATTTTACGGTTAAGTAGACGGCATGGTCATTCGGTTCAACAGCAAAAATATCTTCCGATAATTCTATTTTTTTACCGGAGACAGAACCATCAGTTTTATAAATATCTAGTTTCATAATTATGTTTTATATTCTTTATTAAAGCCGTTATTTAATTAATTCAACAATAGAATTAATTGCACCAGGGACTGCTCCTTTAACTAATATTAAATTCTCTTCAGGAATTATTTTTACAACCTTAAGGTTCGAAACGGTAATATATTTATATCCAAGCCTGCCGGCCATCCTCTGGCCTTTGAAAACGCGTGAAGGATGAGAGCTTGCTCCAATTGAACCAGGCGCTCTGACCCTGTCGCTTTGGCCGTGGGTTATCATTCCGATTCCGCCGAAATTATGTCTCCTTATTACTCCCTGAAATCCTTTCCCTTTACTCTTTCCTCTAACCTTAATCTTTTCGCCTTCCTGAAATAAATCAACTTTTATTTCATCACCGATCTTATAATTTGAATCGGAAGGGAATTTAAATTCATTTAAAGCAGCAGCAGGAGATACTCCCGATTTCTTAAATTGTCCCATTACAGGCTTACTAATATTTTTTTCTTTTCTTGAACCGAAACCAATCTGCAAAGCCTCATAACCATTTTTTTCTTTGGTTCTTATTGAAACAACTTTACATGGCCCGGCCTCAATAACCGTTACAGGCACAAGTTCTCCGTTTGCATCAAAAATATTAGACATACCGATTTTTCTACCAATTAGACCAGGCATTTCAGCTCCAAGATTTCTTATAGCTTAATTTCAATGTCTACCCCTGCCGGGATATCCAATTTACTTAATGAATCCACAGTTTTATTATTCGAATTATGAATATCAATAATTCTTTTATGTGCCCTGGTTTCAAATTGCTCGCGTGATTTTTTATCAACATGAGGTGAACGGAGCACTGTATAAACTGTCCGCTTTGTAGGCAGAGGAATTGGTCCGGAAACCACAGCCCCTGTCGATCTGACAGTTTTAATAATCTTCTCTGTTGATTTATCGATCAAAATATGATCGTACGATTTCAATTTGATTCTAATTTTTTGACCAGGCACTTTTCAAACTCCTTACAGACTTAATATAAATCCAAGATTAAAAATATGCGACAAAAAAGGGAGTTTAAGACTCCCTTCTTTTCCAGCCACTGCCGGACATATTTTCATCATTGGATAATTTTAGTTACTAGACCTGCACCTACCGTTCTGCCGCCTTCACGGATAGCAAATCTCAGCCCTTCTTCCATTGCTATATCACCAATCAGTTCAATACTTAAGTTAACTTTGTCACCCGGCATAACCATTTCGGTGCCCTCAGGAAGAGAAGCAACTCCGGTTACGTCGGTAGTTCTGAAATAGAACTGCGGTCTATATCCGTTAAAGAAAGGTGTATGGCGGCCGCCTTCCTCTTTTGAAAGGATATAAACTTCGCCTTCAAATTTCTTGTGAGGAGTTATAGATCCTGTTTTTGCAAGAACCATTCCTCTTTCAATTTCATTTTTGTCAACGCCTCTTAAAAGAATTCCGGCATTATCGCCTGCTATAGCCGCATCCAGCTCTTTCCTGAACATTTCGATACCGGTAACAGTAGTTTTTTTATGTACGCCGAATCCAATAAGTTCAATTTCTTCACCTAATTTTATCTGACCTCTTTCAACTCTTCCCGTAGCAACGGTACCGCGCCCGGTAATAGAGAATACATCTTCAACCGGCATTAAGAAAGGTTTATCAGTATCTCTTTTGGGAATCGGAATATAGCTATCAACTGCATCCATTAACTCCCAAATACAGTCTAACCTAGGATCATCAATTTTTACGGCGGTGTTTGCAGCTGCCTCCAAAGCTTTTAAAGCCGATCCTCTGATAATTGGAATTTCGTCTCCCGGGAATTCATAAGAATTCAGAAGATCTCTTAGTTCGACTTCAACGAGCTCAAGCAGTTCGGGATCATCAACCATATCAACTTTATTCATAAAGACAACTATTCTCGGAACACCTACCTGACGTGCAAGAAGGATGTGTTCGCGTGTCTGGGGCATAGGACCATCGGTAGCAGCTACAACCAGTATGGCTCCGTCCATTTGAGCAGCACCGGTAATCATATTCTTCACATAATCAGCATGGCCGGGGCAGTCTACGTGTGCATAGTGTCTCTTCTCTGTAGAATACTCAACGTGTGCCGTAGCAATAGTAATTCCTCTTTCTCTCTCTTCAGGGGCATTATCTATACTATCAAAGGTTCTAATTTCAGACAGTCCTTTTTTATTAAGAGCCATAGTGATGGCAGCAGTTAATGTTGTTTTGCCATGATCAACGTGGCCTATTGTACCCACATTAACGTGAGGTTTACTCCTGTCAAATTTTTCTTTTGCCATCTAAATCTCCTTTAATTTATTTTCATTTATTTATTAATGTGATTCTTTTTTATGCTGTCGTCAGGCTTTTTTTACCAAAAGATTTTTCAGCAATTTCATCAGCAATAGATTTAGGTACTTCGGAGTAGCGTGAAAACTGCATAGTATATATTGCCCGTCCTTGAGTCATCGATCTTAAGATAGTAGCATATCCAAACATTTCCGAAAGCGGTACAACAGCTTTAATTACCTGGGCATCCTTCCTTGCAGAGAATCCTTCAATTTTTCCTCTGCGGGAATTGAGGTCGCCCATTACATCGCCTAAATACTCTTCAGGTGTAACAACTTCAACATCCATAATAGGCTCTAGGAGTATGGGTCTACCTTTCCTTGCACCTTCCTTAAAAGCTATAGAGCCGGCTACTTTAAATGAAATTTCGTCCGAATCAACATCATGATAAGAACCGTCATAAAGTTTTGCTTTAACATCGACTACAGGGAATCCGGCAATTACGCCGTTTCTCATTGCTTCTTGGATTCCAGCAGAAACCGGAGCTATATATTCTTTGGGAATCACTCCTCCCACAATTGCATTTATAAATTCGTAACCTTTACCAGGTTCATTAGGGCTCAATTCGACCCAGACGTGGCCGTATTTTCCGCGGCCGCCCGATTGCTTAATAAACTTACCTTCACTGTTTACAGTCTGGGTAATTGTTTCTCTGTATGCAACCTGAGGTTTGCCAATATTAGCTTCAACGTTAAATTCTCTTTTCATTCTATCGACAAGAATTTCCAAATGAAGTTCTCCCATTCCGCTAATCAAAGTCTGCCCGGTTTCATCATCAATATTTACTCTGAATGTAGGGTCTTCATCCGAAAGCCTGTTTAATGCATTTCCTAATTTATCCTGATCCGCTTTTGTTTTTGGTTCGATAGCAATCTGAATAACAGGTTCAGGAAAAATAATTTTTTCCAGAACGATAGGATCATCTTTACTGCAAAGGGTATCGCCGGTTTTAGTAAATTTTAATCCGACTGCCGCTGCAATATCTCCAGCTCTAACCTCATTAATTTCTTCTCTATGGTTTGCATGCATCTGAAGCAGGCGGCTTATTCGTTCCTTCTTGCCGCTGACCGCATTATAAATATAGGAACCTGCACTAAGCGTTCCCGAATAAACCCGGAAAAATGTTAGTTTGCCGACATAAGCATCGTTCATAATCTTAAAAGCCAGCGCCACAAACGCTTCTTTGGGATCAATTTTTCTTTTTACCACATCATTTATCCCGATATGATGGGCTTCAATTTCCTTGAAGTCTACCGGAGACGGCAAAAAATCTATAACCGCATCAAGCAGTTTTTGAATGCCTTTATTTTTAAAAGCAGAACCACAAAGAACCGGGATAATTTTCAGCTCGATTGTTGCCTTGCGTAGAACAGTTATAATTTCCTGTTCCGTTATTTCTTTTCCATTTAAATATTTTTCAAGCAAAGTATCATCAATATCGGAAACCGCCTCAAGCATCTGAGTTCGATATTTATTGGCAATTTCAACTAAATCTTTCGGGATACTTATTTCATCAAAAGTCGCACCGAAAGTTTCTTCATGATACATTCGTGCTTTGAAGGACATTAAGTCAATTACGCCGGAAAACATATCGCCTTCGCCGATGGGCAGATTAATTGGAACGGCATGGGCACCAAGTCTGTCCTTCATCATTTGAATTGCATTATAGAAATCTGCACCTGTTCTATCCATTTTATTGATAAATGCAATCCTAGGCACACGGTATTTATCCGCTTGTCTCCAGACGGTTTCAGACTGCGGTTCAACTCCGCCCACCGCACAGAACAAGGCAACTGCGCCGTCAAGAACTCTGAGCGATCTTTCTACTTCAACAGTAAAATCAACGTGACCAGGAGTATCAATTATATTTATCTGATGATCGCTCCAGTAGCAGGTAGTTGCCGCACTTGTAATCGTAATTCCCCGTTCCTTTTCCTGCTCCATCCAATCCATGGTCGCAGCTCCGTCATGGACTTCTCCAAGTCTGTGTGTTTTGCCCGTATAAAAAAGTATGCGTTCGGTAGTTGTAGTCTTACCGGCATCAATATGCGCCATTATCCCAATATTTCTAACTCTATCTATTGATATATTATCAGCCATTCTAAATTTTTCACCTAGTCTTTCTATTCATTATTCATTACCACTTAAAATGTGCAAAAGCTTTATTTGCTTCCGCCATCTTATGAGTATCATCTTTCTTTTTCACCGATGAACCTTCACCGTTTGCAGCAGCCATGAGTTCGGATGCCAGCTTTAATGCCATTGATTTTTCATTTCTTTCACGCGAATAATTTCTTAGCCAGCGCATAGCCAGGGCAATTCTTCTTTCGGGTCTAACTTCTGTCGGAACCTGATATGTAGCTCCGCCAACCCTACGGCTTCTGACTTCAATAAGAGGCTGTACATTCGATATAGCCTGCTTAAAAACTGAAATGCCTTCTTTCTTAGTTTTGTTTTCAATTATTTCAAGAGCATCGTATACTATTTTTCTTGCTGTCGCTTTCTTTCCTTCGAACATAATTGAATTGATGAACTTGGCAATAATTATATCCTTGAACTTTGGATCGGCCTTTATAAATCTTTTTTCAGCTCTCTTTTTTCTCATAATTATTTCGCTTTCGGTTTTTTAGCTCCATACTTTGATCTGCCTTTTTTCCTGTCCTCCACACCACTTGTATCAAGAGTTCCTCTTATAATATGATACCTTACCCCAGGCAGATCCTTGACTCTACCTCCTCTTATCAGAACAATCGAGTGTTCCTGTAGATTGTGCCCTTCTCCAGGTATATAGGCAGTAACTTCAATATTGTTTGTCAACCTAACTCTTGCAACTTTTCTTAAAGCCGAGTTTGGCTTTTTCGGCGTCGTAGTATAAACCCTTGTGCAGACTCCTCTTTTTTGAGGACAAGCATCAAGAGCAGGAGCTTTATTCTTGCCGAATATCTGTACTCTGCCTTTACGAACCAACTGATTAATTGTAGGCACTAAATCTCCAAAAAAATTGTAAATTCAAAAAAAATTAAGACTTCTAATATATAGGTTGCCTGAAAATTTGTCAAGAAAAGAGAATTATTAACAAAAATTAAAACCCGGCTTAAAGGTTGATTTTTAAGTCGGATTTCATACTAAAATTAACCCGCCTGGATTTTTTCTTCCTCTTTTACTTCAGGAACAACTATCTCCGATTTTAACATAATATTTCGATATTTCTTCAAACCGGTTCCAGCAGGAATAAGATGACCCATTACAACATTTTCCTTTAATCCGAGCAGGTAATCAACCTTGGCTTCTGTTGCAGCATTCGTCAATACTTTTGTCGTTTCCTGGAAGGAAGCAGCAGAAATAAAACTTTCAGTCGAAAGCGCTGCCTGGGTAATCCCGAGAAGAACATGTTCGAATGTTGCCGGATAGCCGTCCCGGGCTGCTATCGGTTTTTTACTCTTCTTTTTCAGGTCGACATTAATCTCTCTTAATTTGCTTTTTGCAACAAGCTGACCGTCTTTAAATTTAGAATCACCTTTATCTTCAATATAGACCATTGACATAACTTTGCTGTTTTCCTCGATGAATTCGTTTCTGTCGACCATATCTTCCTCGAGAAATTTAGTATCGCCCGGTGAAACAATTTTTACTTTCTGAAGCATCTGGCGTACAATCACCTCAATATGTTTATCATTAATCTTAACACCCTGAAGGCGATAAACATCCTGAATTTCATTTACTAAATATTCCTGAACTGCGCTTGTACCTTTAATTTTAAGAATGTCATGAGGATTTATTGGTCCGTCCGTTATCTTTTCACCTGCAGGTATCTCATCTCCTTCCTGAACAAGAATATGCTTTCCTAAAGGAACATTATACTTTTTCTCATCGGATTCATCAGGAGCAGTAACAAATATTTCTCTCGATCCTTTTTTGCGTGCTCCGAATCTTACTTTTCCTTCAATCTCGGAAACGATCGCCGGTTCTTGAGGACTTCTAGCTTCAAATAGTTCCGTAACTCTAGGAAGACCGCCTGTAATATCACGGCTCTTTGTAGTTTGTTTGGAAATTTTTGCTAGAATGGTACCTGCGGTGATTGTTTCATTCTCTTCAACGGAGAGATAAGCACGTGTCGGAATATTGAATGTTTTTTTCGACTCTCCGTTCTCTATTAAAATACTCGGAGTTAAATTTTTATCTTTAGATTCAATTACAACTTTCTGAACGTGGCCTGTTTGTTCATCAGTTACCTGCTGTAAAGTGCTTCCATCTATTAAATCAACAAACCTCACTCTACCGCCTATATCCGAAAGTATAACGGCATTATAAGGATCGTGGCTGAAAAGAGGCTGACGTTTTTTAACCGCCTGGTTATCGCTCACCACAAGTTCAGAACCATAAGGGACATCATATTTTTTAATTTGGCGGTTGTTCTCATCATAGAGGTTAATCACTCCTCTGCGTCCCGTAACTACCTTAACTTTTCCGATGTAATCTGATTTTTCAACAAACGAAATTCTTTCGAATTTTACTGTGCCGTCGCCATGAGCTTCTACCTGCGACTGACTTGCAATTCTTGAGGATGTACCGCCAAGGTGGAATGTTCTCAGAGTAAGCTGTGTACCCGGTTCGCCGATTGATTGAGCAGCAATGATACCGACAGCTTCACCAATCTCGACGAGTTTGCCGTTGGTTAAATTTCTGCCGTAGCATTTAGCGCAAACTCCTCTTTTCGATTCACATGTTAATACGGTTCTAATGTAAACCGATTCAATATTTGCATCCTCAATTTTTTCAGCTATTTCTTCGGTTATTACATCGCCAGCAGGTACAATTACTTCATCTGTTTTAGGATCAATCACATCTTCCTGCGCAACACGGCCTGTAATACGTTCACTTAAAGGTTCCCTTTCCTGCTCAACATCTTTTAAAGCCGTTACTTCGATTCCAAGAATTGTCCCGCAATCTATTTCACTTATAATCACATCCTGAGCAACATCAACCAATCTTCTTGTAAGATATCCTGCATCCGCAGTTTTTAAAGCTGTGTCGGCAAGACCTTTTCTTGCACCGTGTGTCGAGATAAAATATTCAAGAACCGAAAGACCTTCTTTAAAGTTTGCCACAATCGGGCTTTCGATAATTTCACCGGCTTGACCCGATAAAGTTTTCTGAGGCTTCATCATAAGTCCTCTCATTCCGGCAAGCTGTCTTACCTGCTCCTGAGAACCTCTTGCTCCGGAGTCCACCATCATATGAAGTGAATTGAAGCCTTGATTATGGATACGAAGTTTCTCCATTAAAGCACGTGCAACATCGTTGGTTGTATGGGTCCAAACGTCAATAATTTTATTATAACGTTCAGAATCTGTTATAACACCCTGTTCGTGCTGATTCAAAATCTTTTCAACTTCTTTGTTAGCTTTGGTAATCATTGTTTCTTTTTCATCAGGGATAATCATATCACCGTAGCTGACGGAAAGACCGGCTGCAGTTGCATACCTGAAACCAAGATCTTTTAAATCATCAAGAAATTTCGCCGCAACCTTATTTCCCATTTTCATAAACATCTGTCCGATGAAACCGCCGAAAGTTTTCTTGATAAGAAGCTGATTAAAGAAACCCATTTCTTTAGGAACAATCTGATTAAAGATTACTCTTCCGGTTGTAGTTTCAAGAAGCTGATTATCTATTTTCACTTTTATCTTTGCATGCAGTCCGAGTATTTTATTGTTGTAAGCCATTATCACTTCTTCTGGAGAACTGAAAATCATTCCTTCGCCCCTATCTCCTTCACGAAGTTTTGTAAGATAATAACAGCCCAATACTATATCCTGTGTAGGAACGACAATAGGACTTCCGTTTTGGGGTGATAGAATATTATGACTGCTAAGCATTAATATTGCTGCTTCAAGCTGAGCTTCGTATGACAAAGGAACATGTACTGCCATCTGGTCGCCGTCAAAGTCTGCATTGAATGCAGTACAAACCATTGGATGAAGTTGAATTGCTCTTCCGTCAATAAGTACAGGCTGAAATGCCTGAATACCTAACCGATGCAGAGTAGGAGCGCGGTTTAGAAGAACAGGATGACCTGTGATAATTTTTTCAAGTATATCCCAAATGATCGGATCTTTTCTATCAACAACTTTTCTTGCACTCTTTACTGTTTTATTGTGTCCGCGTTCAATAAGTTTACGGATTATAAACGGCTTGAACAGTTCAACTGCCATATCTTTGGGCAGACCGCATTGATGAAGTTTAACTTCCGGGCCAACAACAATTACAGAACGTCCGGAATAATCAACTCTTTTACCAAGAAGGTTCTGGCGGAAGCGGCCCTGCTTTCCTTTCAGCATATCGCTTAGGGATTTAAGGGGCCTGTTATTATCGCTTCTTACAGCGCTTCCTCTTCTTGAATTATCGAACAGCGCATCGACTGCCTCCTGGAGCATTCTTTTTTCGTTACGAAGAATAACTTCCGGAGCTTTTATATCTATTAATCTTTTGAGACGGTTATTTCTTATTATAACTCTTCTGTAAAGATCATTAAGATCGCTCGTGGCAAATCTTCCTCCCTCAAGAGGAACCAGAGGCCTTAATTCCGGAGGAATTACAGGTACGTAATTTAAAACCATCCATTCAGGCTTGTTGGGAACTTTGCCTTCTTTTTCTTTGAATGATTCAACTACTCTTAATCTTTTAAGCAGATCTGACTTTTTCTGCTGCGAAGTTTCATCCTTAAGCTGATCTCTTAATTCTTTAGAGAGTGACTCAATATCGGTATTCTTTAAGATTTCTTTTACGGCATCGCCGCCAATTTTCGCAATAAATTTTTTCGGATCCGAATCTTCTAGTTTTTCGTTTCCGGCAGGAACCGAATTTAACACTTCGAAATACTGGTCTTCGGAAATCAAATCCAGGCGGCTTAAACCGGTTGGACCCGGATTAATTACTACATATGATTCATAATAAATTATTTTTTCAAGTTCTTTTAAGCTGATTCCGATAATATTGCCGATCTTTGAAGGCTGTGCTCTGAAAAACCAAATATGAACAACGGGGACTGCAAGACCGATATGTCCCATTCTTTCCCTTCTTACACTTTTTTGTGTTACTTCAACACCGCACCGGTCGCAGATAATACCTTTATATCTTATCCTTTTATATTTGCCGCAGAAGCATTCCCAATCACGGGTAGGTCCAAAAATCTTTTCACAGAATAATCCGTCTTTTTCGGGCCGGAACGATCTGTAGTTTATTGTTTCCGGTTTTGTAACTTCGCCATGGGATCGAGAGAGTATATCATCAGGACTTGCTAAAGAAATAGTAATGCTGCTTACATCGCGCATTGCATTTTCTTGAACTCTGTATGGCATAATCTTATCTCCTAATTTCTAATTAAAATTTGTCAACCGGTTAATTAATTTTTATATCTAGTCCTAATCCCTGGAGTTCTTTAATCAACACATTGAAAGATTCAGGAATATTAGGTTCCGGTAAATTTTCACCTTTTACAATTGCTTCATACACTTTAGCTCTTCCCGCCACATCATCGCTTTTCACAGTTAAAATTTCCTGAAGGATATGAGAAGCTCCATAACCTTCAAGCGCCCAGACTTCCATTTCTCCGAACCTCTGGCCTCCAAACTGCGCTTTACCTCCGAGCGGCTGCTGAGTTATAAGAGAATAAGGCCCGATTGACCTTGCATGAATCTTATCATCTACTAAATGACTTAGTTTGAGCATATAAATATATCCGCATGTAACTTTCTGATGGAATTTCTCTCCGGTTCTTCCGTCATATAGATCAGTCTTACTGCCTTTTTCCAATCCGGCTTTCTCAAGCCATTGGTCAACATCTTCCATTTTTGCTCCGTCGAAGATTGGAGTTGCAAACCTGACCCCGAGTTTTTTCCCGGCCCATCCAAGAGCAGTTTCATACAGCTGACCAAGGTTCATACGTGAAGGTACTCCGAGCGGGTTGAGCACGATATCTACAGGAGTTCCGTCAGGGAGGAATGGCATCTCCTCGATAGGAACAATTTTAGCAACGACTCCTTTATTTCCGTGGCGTCCTGCCATTTTATCTCCAACCGCAAGTTTCCTTTTCTTAGCAACATATACCTTTGCCAATTGAACTATTCCGGGCGGAAGTTCATCTCCGCTGGCTATTTTAATTTTCTCCTTCTTGTATTCTTCTTCCAAATCAGAGAGAACATCAAAATAATTTTTAAATAAAGTATTTATATGATGATTGGTCCTCTTCGATTCAACCCAATCCAAGGTATAATCAAGTTTTGTAACATCTTCCATTGATGAAAATGTATTTTCTTTAATAACGGTTCCATTCCTGAGAACAACACTGCCGTCGAGATCACGTATACTTACCGAAGTCTGTCCTTCAGTTAACTTTGTCAGCTTTTCAACTAATTTTTCATAATGTCTTTTCACCGCTTGATTATGCTCGTAGTCGAGATTTTCAAGGGCTTTCTTTTCAGCTTTCTTCGATTCATTATCTCTTCTCTTTCTACTGAAAAGTCTGGTTTTTATTACGGTACCTTTTATACCAGGAGGCGCTTTCAGAGATGCATCTTTCACATCGCCGGCTTTATCTCCGAATATAGCTCTCAGAAGTTTTTCTTCCGGAGTAGGATCTGTTTCTCCCTTAGGTGTGATTTTACCGATTAAAATATCATTTTCCTTTACTTCGGCACCTTCGCGGATTATTCCATTTTCATCCAGGTTTTTTACCGCTTCTTCACTTACATTCGGGATTTCTCTGGTTAATTCCTCTTCACCGCGTTTTGTTTCTCTTACCTGGAGTTCAAACTCTTCAATATGAATGGAAGTATATATATCTTCGCTTACAACTTTCTCGCTTATAACAATAGCATCTTCAAAGTTGTAACCTCTCCACGGCATAAACGCAACAAGAACATTTCTTCCGAGTGCAAGTTCACCCTCATTTGTAGATGAACCATCTGCTAATACATCCCCCTTGGGGACTTTCTGTCCTTCATTAACCAGAGGTCTTTGATTAACACAGGTTTCCTGGTTTGTACCATGAAACTTTGTAAGTTTATATGTAACCCGCTTAATATCATCGAACCTTGTCAGCGCTTCAATACTATTCGGATTAATATCATATTTAACTATTATTTTATTTGAGTCGACATATTCTACAACGCCGTCATCTTCTGCAACAATAACCGCTCTTGAATCGGCAGCTACTCTTTTTTCCAAACCTGTTCCCACTATCGGAGTTTCCGGTCTGAGCAGAGGCACTGCCTGGCGCTGCATGTTTGATCCCATGAGAGCTCTGTTTGCATCATCATGCTCCAGAAAAGGAATTAATGCTGCAGCAGCACTTACAATTTGTGAAGGAGCAACATCCATATACTGAATATTATCAGGTGTAGAAATCGGGAATTCACCTTTATTCCTGGATTTAACTCTGTCGCTAAGAAATTTCTGCTGCTCGCTTAAAGGCGCATTTGCCTGTGCAATTGTAAAATGATCTTCCTGTTCGGCAGTAAGATATTCAACTGTGTTTGATACTTTACCTTTTTCAACTTTCCGGTATGGAGTTTCCAGGAATCCGTATCGGTTTACCCTGGAGTATATAGTTAAGGAAGAAATTAATCCGATATTCGGTCCTTCTGGAGTTTCAATAGGACAAAGACGGCCGTAGTGGGTATAATGCACATCACGCACTTCAAATCCAGCCCGCTCTCTTGTTAAACCACCGGGTCCTAAAGCAGACATTCTTCTCTTATGTGTCAGTTCGGCAAGCGGATTTGTCTGATCCATAAATTGAGACAATTGATTTGTGCCGAAAAATGCATTGATAACTGAACTTATAGTTCTAGCGTTGACAAGGTCCTGCGGCGTAAAGCTTTCAGTATCGCGCATGTTCATACGTTCTTTAATGGTTCTAGCCATACGGGACATACCAACCATAAACTGCTGTCCAAGCTGCTCGCCGACGGTTCTTACTCTTCGGTTTCCTAAATGATCTATATCATCGACCGACTCATTTCCGTTTTTCAGATTAATTATATAACTCATTATTGCGATGATATCTTCGGTAGTTAATATTGTTGTTGTTTCAGCAATACTAAGCTTTAACTTGTCGTTCATCCTATGGCGGCCTACCTCGCCAAGATCATATCTCTTATCATTAAAGAAAAGTTTATCAATTAATGCCTGTGCAGTTTCAAGATCAGGCGCTTCACCGGAACGCAGCTGGCGGTATATTGCATACAATGCTTCCTCTTTAGTATGTGCCGTATCTTTTCTTAAAGTATTTACAATTAAATCCTGATCAGGCACCGTATCCGCACTAATTAATTTAATCTTATCTATTTCCGCTTCTTTTAATCTTTCTATATCTTCTTCAGAAAGAATGCTGTCTTTTGTAAGGAAAATTTCGCCGGTAGCCATATCAAAAATATCGCTGGCAATGGTTCTGCCGACATATTTTTCAATCTTTACTTTGTTAATATCAACTTCTTCAACAAGTTTAAATAAAGATAAAATCTCTTCATCCGAGGCATAACCAATTGCGCGCAGCAGGGTGGTTGCAGGGAATTTTTTCCTGCGGTCGATATAGACATACATTACGTAGTTAATATCCGTAGCAAACTCAACCCACGATCCTCTAAGGGGGATAATCCTCGCGGAATAAATTGGAGTTCCGTTAGGATGAACAGTCTGGGAGAAAGCCACACCGGGAGAGCGGTGAAGCTGCGTAACTACTACTCTTTCAGCGCCATTAATTATGAATGTCCCTTTTTCAGTCATGAAAGGGAGGTTGCCAAGATATACTTCCTGTTCAACGGTATTTACAAACTCTTCTGTTTCCGGGTTTTTTGTGGAGAGCCGCAATTTTCCTTTCAGAGGTGCGGCAAAAGTAAGGCCTCTTTCAAGGCATTCTTCAATTGAATATCTTGGTTTTTCAATATTATATTCAAGAAAATCAAGCCTGTATATTTCTTTATTATCCAGTATCGGGAAATTAGCACTAAAAACAGCCTGCAGGCCTTTATTTTCTCTTTTTGAGGGGAAAACTCTTAACTGAATAAAATCCTCAAAGGAATCGGTCTGAACACTTAACAGGTCGGGAATATTAATAATAGAAGAAATTTTTCCAAAGGAAATTCTGCCATTATGATTATTATTCACTTATACCTCCATTAAAATTTCTTTTCTTTGCTTCTATCGGGAGACATTTTTTCATCTTCTTATCAGCATTATCAAAATTTAAAAAGTGATAAGTCAGATTTTCTCCGACTTATCACTACAAAAATGATATAATTTCTAGACAGGAATTATTTAACAGTTACAGTCGCGCCGGCTTCTTCAAATTCTTTTTTAAGCTTTTCAGCTTCGTCCTTTGAGATACCCTCTTTAACAGGTTTAGGAGCAGAGTCTACAAGATCTTTAGCTTCCTTAAGTCCTAAGCCGGTATGAGCTCTAACCACTTTAATTACATTAATTTTTTTCTCGCCTGCCGCCTGAAGTATAACATCGAATTCGGTTTTTTCCTCAACCACAGCTCCGCCGCCGGCTGCAGGTGCAGTTCCGCCTGCCATAACAACGGGCGCCGCAGCGGTAACACCAAATTCAGTTTCCAATGCTTTTTTAAGCTCAGATGCTTCCAACAACGAAAGGCCTTTTATTTTATCTACAATCTCAGCAATTTTCTCTGACATTTTTTTCTCCTACTAAATTTTATTAATAAATTACTATGCTGCTCTCTTAGATATCTGATCTATAACTGAAACCAGATTACTAATGACGGCATTAATTGTCCCTACGATTCCCGAAGCCGGAGAACTCAGGCTACTCATAATTCCGGCTATTATATCGTTCTTCGACGGAAGCGAAGCTAATTCATTCAGCCTTTTCCCATCGAAGAATTCATTTTCAATATAACAGGCTTTAAGGGACAGTTTCTGCGAAGCATCATTATATTTTTTGATTATCTTCGCGGGAGCAACCGGGTTATCGGATGCAAATGCATATCCAGTCATTCCAGCTAAATGTTCTGCAAGTTTATCATACTTCCCTGCTTCCTCCAGGGCTCTTTTAAAAAGAGTATTTTTAATTACCTTATAGCGGACACCCTCCTTCCGGAATTCATTCCGAATTGTACTGATATCAGCGACAGTAATTCCAGAGTAGTCAGTTAAATAGATTGCAGATGAATTCTCAATCATTTCTTTTACTTCGGAAATGATTTCTGTTTTTTCATCTTTGTTCATTTTTATTCCATAACTTGATTATATAAATCGAGTTGGTTTAGAAGCATTTTTTTTTGTGCGTAAACTTTTAGTTAACCGAGATTTCTTCTTTAGATATCTTGAGGCCAGGGCCCATTGTGCTTGTTAAATAAAGACTTTTAACATATTGGCCTTTGGCAGATGAAGGTTTTAACTTTATAATCGTATTTAAAAATGCTTTTGCATTTTCTTCAAGCTTTTCCGCTTCAAAATTTAATTTTCCTAAAGAAGTATTTATAATACCGGTTTTATCAACTCTAAATTCAATTTTTCCTGCTTTAACTTCCTTTACAGCTTTAACAACATCCTGAGTTACGGTACCGCTTTTAGGATTCGGCATTAAACCTTTGGGACCCAGGATTTTTCCCAGCTTTCCAAGCTCTCCCATAACATCCGGTGTTGCAACAATAACATCAATATCGGCCCATCCTCCTCTAATCTTTTCCAGGTAATCCTCAAACCCGGCAAAATCAGCACCGGCATCAAGCGCTTCCTGAGCTTTCGAACCTTTTGCAACTACTAAAACTCTAATTTCTTTTCCCGTACCATTCGGCAGCGAAACAGTTCCTCTCACCATTTGATCTGCATGCCGCGGATCAACACCCAGTCTTATTGCGCAATCTAGGCTCTCGGTGAACTTAAGCTTTGAATTATCCTTTAACAATTTAATCGCTTCCAAAAGAGAATATTCTTTATTTGTATCGATCTTCCCGAGAATTTCTTTAGTTCTTTTTGTTTTTCTCATTTTTAACCTGCTGCTGATACGTTATTTAATCTTCCACCGTAATGCCCATGCTTCTGGCTGTACCGGCAATCATACTCATTGCATGATCAATATCGAAAGCATTTAAATCGGCCATTTTAAGCTGAGCAATTTCTTTAACTTGATTCTTACTTACTTTAGCTACTTTATTCCTGTTCGGTTCGTTAGAACCTTTTTCAGCTTTTGCGGCCTTCAAAAGCAGAACGGCGGCGGGCGGAGTTTTCGTAATAAAGCTGAAAGATTTATCTGAATATACAGTTATGACAACAGGAATAATAAGTCCTTCTTTATCTTGTGTCTTTGCATTAAACTGTTTGCAGAATTCCATTATATTAACTCCTTTTTGTCCTAAAGCCGGACCAACAGGAGGGGAAGGATTAGCTTTACCGGCCGGGATCTGAAGTTTAATATAACCTGCTATTTTTTTTGCCATAGAATTTCCTGTTAAAATTAAATACTATATTATCTTTCTAATTCAGCTTGAACGAAGTCAATTTCCACGGGAGTTTTCCTTCCGAAAATAGAAACCATAACTTTTATTTTCATTTTTTCTTCGTTTACTTCCTGCACCGTACCGCTGAAGTTGTTGAACGGCCCGTCAATTATTTTTACAACATCCCCGGTTCTAAAAATAGTTTCCATTCTTTCGCTGGTTTCATCCTGAGTAATTCTTCCGACTATTCTTTTCACTTCTTCAGGCTGGAGCGGATTTGGGTTGTTCTTTGTACCTAGAAATCCCATAACCGAAGGTGTGTTCAGGATAAATTCTTTCACCTGATTATCAAGCTCTGCCTGAACGAGTAAATACCCGGGGAAAAAGTTTTTAGTTTTGCTTTTCTTTTTCCCGTCTTTAACTTCGAACACTTTTTCAGTCGGAACAAGGATATCCTTTATTTTAAAACGAAGATTTTCGTTATCGGATAATTCCGATTCGAGAATAGTTTTCACCTTATTCTCGTGTCCGGAAAAAGTTCTAACTACATACCATCTGGCATCCATAATCACGCTTAAAAAATTCCTTGAAATAATTTTGTAACAGCCATATCAATTACATAAGTGAACGCAGCAATAATCAGGCAGACAACTATTACTATTGTAGTTGATTCTTTAAGTTCTTCCTTTGTCGGCCATGTAACTTTTTTCATTTCTTTGATTACATCTTCGACGAAAGCTATAATTTTTTGTTTCATATTCTTTAAATAATTTTATACGCACGTCAGGAGGGACTCGAACCCCCAACCTGCGGTTTTGGAGACCGCTGCTCTAGCCAATTGAGCTACTGACGTAACTGAATTTATTTCGTTTCTTTATGAATTGTATGTTTCTTATCCCAGCGGCAGTATTTTTTATACTCAACTCTTCCGGAATGCGTTCTTTTGTTTTTAGTGGTGGTGTAATTTCTTCTTTTACACTCTGTACATTCTAATGTTATTATTTCTCTCATAAATTTTAATTTTTAATTTTTATTAACGGTTAATCACCGGTTTATCATTTTTGAGCTGACGACCGGGATTGAACCGGTGACCTCATCCTTACCAAGGATGTGCTCTACCAACTGAGCTACGTCAGCCGTTGGTTCATGCTAAAATTTTTTTGCTCTGAATTTTTCAGAATATACAAGTAGAATTTCATGAGCGGGAGACGGGACTCGAACCCGCGACCAACAGCTTGGAAGGCTGTGACTCTA
>DAISZW010000147.1:0-8543 GCA_036824595.1 Ignavibacteriaceae bacterium | reverse complement strand
AAGAAAAAGCAGTCAGTAAAGGCCTGATTTCGGAAGACAAAGCTAAAGAATTAACAAAGCAGGATGTATTGAACCTAATCTTCCTTCCAGGATTTTCCACGGCAAAAATAGTTACCAGCATCTCCGGGAGAGGTGTTGGAATGGATGTGGTTAAAACGAATGTAGCCAAGCTCAGGGGAATAATTAATATTGACTCTGAAGTTGGTTCCGGAACGACAATCAGCATAAAACTTCCCCTTACACTTGCTATTATCCCGGGAATGATTGTAGAAATAAATGAAGAAACGATAATAATTCCTTTAAACTCAGTTATTGAAGTTGTGCGCGTACAAAGCGATAATATTAAATCGATAAACGGCAGAGAAGTGATCATGATGCGCGAAACAATAATCCCTGTCTTCGAAATAAGCAGAATGATCTACAAGAAAAATGATTATCAGAATAAAGGGTGGCAGCATATTGTAGTTGTAGGAATCGCTGAGAAAAAATTCGGAATAAAAGTAGATAAACTGATCGGACAAAAAGAAGTTGTAATAAAATCGCTCGGGAACTATCTCGGTACAATTGAGGGAATTGCAGGATCAACGATTTTAGGAGACGGGACTGTTGTAATGATTCTCGATATTAATGAAATTTTAAACCAGATCGAAAAGGCGGAAGTTGAGGAAGAAAATTAGAGTTGTTGTAATCGATGATTCTGCCTTTATGCGGAAATCGCTTTCGCTGATGCTTGAAAGCGATGAAGAAATTGAGGTAATTGCTGCTGCTAAAGACGGCGAAGAAGGTTACAAACTTGTAAAGGCACTGAATCCGGATCTTGTTACATTAGATATTGAGATGCCGAAAATGGACGGGCTTACCGCGCTTCAATTAATTATGAAGGATTCCCCCACCCCTGTAATTATGGTAAGTTCTCTCACTACTGAGGGTGCGGAATCAACTTTAAAAGCATTGGAATACGGCGCAGTGGATTTTATTCCCAAAGAATTGTCTTACATAAATGTTAATATCATAAAAATTAAAGACGAACTTATAAGAAAAGTAAAAGAGATTGTCAGACAAAGCGCATTAAACGATCGGATTAAGAGATTAATTAGCAGAGAAAACGGAAGATTAAAGATTTGCGGTTCTTTAGATCAGTCCAAGGGGAAAAAAACTTCTTATATCTCAGGCCGATTGCCGAAAATAGGTTACAAGGCTATGTGTTTAGGAATTTCCACCGGCGGGCCTATGTCCCTGCAAAAAGTAATTCCTCATCTAGATAAAAAAATAAACTGCCCGGTTTTCATTGTTCAGCATATGCCGCCCAAATTCACCAAATCGCTTGCAGACA
Organism: Ignavibacteriaceae bacterium; assembly: GCA_036824595.1. Lineage (GTDB taxonomy): Bacteria > Bacteroidota > Ignavibacteria > Ignavibacteriales > Ignavibacteriaceae > DATKLQ01. The sequence continues at coordinate 7,210 of DAISZW010000147.1, read as the reverse complement.
GATTAAACGGGATGTCAAGCATGGAGGTTCGGGAAGCTGAAAATAATGAGCAAGCCAAAAACGGCGTTATTTATATTGCTCCGGGTGGATTCCATATGAGCTTAAAACAAAATGAAAAAGAATCCTCTCCAAACATCAATATCTCGGAAGAACCATTCGATACTCTTCACCGTCCTTCAGTTGATGTAATGATCAATTCCGTCGTTGATGTATACGGCAAATATACTTTGGGAGTGATAATGACCGGTATGGGGAAAGACGGCCTGGAAGGGATAAAAAAATTAAAAAGTCTTGGAGGATATTGCCTGGCTCAAAATGAAGAATCATGTATTGTATACGGCATGCCCCGCTCCGTTGTTGAAGCCGGACTAGCCGATGTTGTGGCCCCGCTTGAAAATATTGCTGAGACAATTAATAAAGCCTTCTAAAATTTTCAACAGAGATCATTTGTCATTTAACTTTTCAACCACGTGGTTATTTTTAGCCATTCCATCCTGAATTCTTTTAACGTTTTCCATTTATAAAATTCAAATGTGGTGGCATTTCTTTTGCCCTAACCTTCAAAATTTTATAGAAATGCTATGAATCAATTCAAGGCTTTATCGGGTTATTTAAACAGAATATCGCTTCAGCAAAAGATACTTGTCGGCGCCACAGCAATATTTGCAGTTGTAATTATGTCGTTCCTTTTTGTTTATATGAACAAACCGAACTTTTCCTCTCTTTACACAAATCTTGCACAGGAAGATGCTTCGAAGGTTGTGGAATATCTTTCTTCTCAAAAGATCCCGTTTGAAATTGAGGACGGCGGAGGTACGATTAAAGTGCCGAAGGAGAAAGTATATGAACTTCGTTTATCGCTTGCCGGAAGAGGAATTCCAAGCTCAGGAATTATAGGTTATGAAATCTTCGACAAAACTACGATGGGAATGTCGGAATTTATGCAGAAGCTTAATTATAAACGTGCTTTGGAGGGGGAATTAGCCAGAACAATAAGCCAGCAGGAAGGAGTTGAAGGAGTCCGAGTACATATTGTGTTTCCGCAAAAATCAATTTTTAAGGATGAAGAAAAACTTCCTACTGCTTCGGTTGTACTTAAGCTAAGAAATAGCATTTCCATGTCGAACAGCAATGTTGCTGCTATTGTAAATCTTGTTTCAAGCAGCGTAGAAGGTCTCCTGCCTGAGAAAGTAACTCTGCTCGATACAAAAGGAAGATTGCTTTCAAAAGAATATTCCGAGGACCCGTTTGCGGTAAACAGCGGCAAGCAATATGAAATAAAACAGTCAGTGGAAAATTATCTTGCTACAAAAGCTCAAAGCATAATGGATAATGTCGTTGGTTACGGCAATGCAATGATACAGGTAAATGCCGATCTAAATTTCGACCAGGTTGAAAAAACAATGGAATTGTACGATCCGGAATCTCAGGTTGCCGTAAGTGAACAGACAATAAAAACAGAAAGCATAGGTTCCGAAGGATCGGATTCATCCTCTCAAGTGAGCCAGAACAGCACTACTAACTATGAAATCAGCAAAACCGTTCAGCGAGTTGTTGAAAATTCCGGAACAATTAAAAAATTAAGTGTTGCAGCAGTAATTAATTATTCGGAAAAAGAGGTTAAAAATGGGGATGAAGTTGAAAAACAGTATGAACCCAGGCCGGAGCAGCAAATAAGAATGCTTGAAGAGATAATTAAAAATGCGGTTGGATTCGATCTAAATAGAAAGGATCAGTTTTCAATTGTTAATCTTTCATTTGAAACAAAACCGATGGAAGAAACACCCGTAGAAGAACCATCAATAATAAATGAAGTGGAAGACTGGACAAACTTAATTTTGGTTCTTGCCGGACTTGCAGGTGCTTTTTTCGTTATAAAGATATTAATGAAAAACCTGAAGAAAGAGCGAGAAGCTTTAAAAAACCTGGAAACGGTTTATTGGGAACCATCCTCTTCACATTTTAACAGTGCATCGACTATTCTTGAGGCTCCTTCATTAAAAAAAACAAAGCAGACCGCTAAGATTACCAGGCCGAAAAGAGAAGCGCTCCCTGTCGGAGATATCGAAGATGAAATTTCGGAAGAGGCATTAAAAAAAATTAACCAGCAGGAGAAAATAGCACAATATGTTTCTAAAAATCCTACCGATGCTGCAAAAATAATTAATTCATGGATTCACCAGGAAGAATTAACATAATCCGCAGATGGAAAGAGATCCGAAAAAAATAGAATTAACCGGACTTCAGAAAGCCTCTTTATTAATGATTGCTCTTAAAATAGAGACCGCAGCCGAAGTGTTTAAATTTCTTGAGCCCTCAATTATTGAAACCATTTCCACTGAAATAACAAAGATTAAAAGTATTCCTTCACAAAAAATCGACTCCATACTGGAAGAATTTTATGAGATGATCATTGCGAGGGAATATGTAATTGAAGGAGGGCTTGATTATGCACAGGCTTTACTCGAAAAATCATTCGGGAAACCGAAAGCAGTTGAGATTATTGATAAAGTAAAATCAATAACTACTTTGAAAGGATTCGACGTTCTGAAAAAAGCCGACTCAATGCAGCTTATAAATTTTCTAAACAAAGAGCATCCGCAGACTATTGCATTAATTCTTTCACATCTAAATCCAAACCAGACCGCCGGTGTGCTAAAGGAACTCCCTGAATCCTTAAGAGACGATGTTGTATTTAGAATCGCTACACTTGGAAAAATATCTCCTCAAACACTAAAACAGATTGAAAAAGTTGTGGATGAGCTGGCCGGAGTATCTATGTCCCAGTCTTTAAGCAAGATCGGAGGGACTAAAAGCCTGGCCGTAATTCTTAATAAATCGAGTTTAAGCCTCAGCAAAGAAATACTGAATAAATTATCGGAAAAAGATCCCGGTGTTGCAACAGAAGTAAAAAGATTGATGTTTATGTTTGAAGATATTATCCATATTCAGGATAAAGACATTCAGAGGATTCTGCGCGATGTTGACAGAAAAGATTTGGCGCTTTCTCTTAAGATTGCGGATGATAAACTGAAGGACAAAATATTTTCAAACATGTCGGAGAGAGCTGCTGATCTGCTTAAAGAAGAACTGCAGTATATGGGGATGGTTAAACTAAAGGAAGTGGAAGTAGCACAGGCAAAAGTAATAGACATTATAAAAGCGCTCGAGGATAACGGCGAAATTTCTATTAACCTTAGGGGAGGGACTGAAGAAGTTTATGTCTAATCCCATAAAAATTAATGTCAAGCAGCCAAAAGTAAATTTAAAAATAAATGGGAAGCTTTATTCTGAAGAAGAAGCTTTTATTGAATATCTAGACCCTGACCAGCAAAAGCTCCATGATCAATTCGAATCGGGCTATAAGGAAGGATATAAAAAAGCTGTTGAAAATCTTGAGAACACTTACAGAGAACGGCTTGAACAAAAGTTTACGGATATGCATAGGATATTATCTTCAGTAGAAGAAAAAATAGCTTCGTATGACCGTGAATTTGAAAGCATCGTTCTGCAGCTTTCCTTTATATTGACCGAGAAAATACTTAAGCGAGAGATTTCAATTGAAAACTCTGTTGTTGAAGTACTGAACGAAGCTTTGAGAAAAGTAATCGGTTCAAATAACATCTTGGTTAAAGTCAATTCCGCTGATTATGAATTGATTTCAAGAGAAAGCAGCAGACTTATTCATACGGATTCTTTTTCAAAAATAAAATTTGAAACCGATGATAGAATTGAACCCGGCGGATGCATTGTTGAAACCGAAATCGGCAACGTAGATGCTAGGATAAGCTCTCAGTTAAGCGAAATTAAAAAACAGTTTGATTCAATACTAAATCCGTCTTGAGAATGAACAGCATAAAATCAGAAAATAATTTAAAATCTCCCGGCTTCAAGCTTATTGAGCGGTATAAAGAATTAATTTACAAAGCCGATTTATATAAGATGAATGGAAAAGTCTCCGATGTTGTAGGACTGGTAATAATTTCTACGGGACCAAATGTTTCATTAGGAGAGCTGTGCATTATAGTGGATAAAAGCGGAAATGAAGTATGCAAATCGGAAGTTGTGGGATTTAAAGAAGGAAAGGTGCTTTCAATTGCTGTAGGTGAAGTACATAATATTTCCCCTTCTTGTGAAATAATTGCAACCGGCAAAAGTCTTTCTGTGGGCGTCGGTAAAGAGCTTCTTGGAAGAGTAATGGACGGACTTGGAAATCCGATAGACGGCAAAGGAGAAATTAAATGTTCAGCTTCATTAAATATTTACAGAGAACCACCTAACCCCCTCGACAGGAAACGGATTTCTACTCCTCTTCAGACCGGCATTAGAGTAATTGACGGACTGCTTACTGTTGGTAACGGCCAGCGGATTGGAATTTTTGCCGGAAGCGGTATAGGAAAAAGTGTTCTGCTTGGAATGATTGCCAGAAATACTAATGCGGATATTAATGTTATTACATTGATTGGTGAAAGAGGAAGAGAAGTAAGAGAATTCATTGAGAAAGATCTTGGCGAGGAAGGATTGAAAAGATCGGTAGTAATTGCTGCCACGAGCGACAAGTCGGCATTAATAAGAATGAAGGGAGCTTTTATAGGCACCACCATTGCAGAATATTTCCGCGACCAGGGAATGAATGTCGTTTTAATGATGGACTCTGTAACCCGTTTTGCAATGGCTCAAAGGGAAATCGGATTGACTATCGGTGAACCCCCCACCACCAAAGGTTATACACCTTCTGTTTTTGCTTTGCTTCCCAAATTACTGGAAAGAGCCGGAAGCATCAGCCGCGGCTCTATTACAGGTTTTTATACGGTGCTCGTGGATGGTGATGATATGAATGAGCCGATTGCCGATGCAGTCAGATCAATATTAGACGGACACATTGTTCTTTCAAGAAAACTCGCAAACAGCAGCCAGTATCCCGCAGTTGATCCTTTACAAAGCATAAGCCGGGTTATGCCGGATGTGGTAGATGACGGACACCGTAAAAGAGCAATGGCCTTCAACGAGATACTGTCGGTTTACAAAGAGGCGGAGGATTTAATAAACATCGGGGCATATGTACGGGGAAGCAATCCTCAAATCGATCATGCTTTATCTAAAATAAATAAGCTGAGGGAATTCCTGAAACAGGATATGAATGAAAAATCGGATTTTGAAGAATCTAAAAAACATTTATTTACATTAATTGAACAACCATTATAGTGATTTATGCCGAAATTTCTGTACAAATATGAAACGATAAAAAACGTAAAGAAAAATCAAGAGAAAAAAATTCAGAAAGAAGTTGCAGCATTGAATGTTGAGATTCAAAGGCTGGATGAAGAATTTAAAACGATTGAGGAGAATGAAGCCGATAGGAGAAAAAAATTAAATCTTTCAAGCATGAAAGCTTTTGAATTAAGGTTTGAAAAGAATTATCAGTTTCTTATATCAAAAAAACTTGCATTCTTAAAAGTGGAAATAGAAAAGCTTAAAAAAGAAAAAGAGAATAAAATTTCCGAGCTGATTCAAAAATCACTGGAACATAAAATTTTAAATACACTCGAGGAAAATTATTTTCAGGAGTTTAAAAAAGAAGAAAACAGGTCGGAATCTCAGCTTATTAACGAAATAGCGGTGCAAAAATATTCCAGGCATAATAAGTGAAGAATAAAATAATATATATATCAATTTTCCTTGCTGCATTTGCATTAACATCTGCAGCTATTATTTACTTCAACTCAAAGTATGCCAATATATTTGTTTTCGATTTCAGGCCGGCAGAGACTTTATCTTCTGCGGCCGATACGCCTAATAACACTCCGAAAGGACTGAATGAATCGTTTTATAGTACCGGTTCTGGAATTAAAGACACATCAATATCGGTTGATACCGATTCCGTAAAGAGAGCAGCATTCAAAAAAAGAACTGCTGATTCGTTATATGCAGCAGCTTTAAATAAATTCAAAGATTCTACAACAGCGGCCGGAATACCGGAAAAGCCAATTCTGGAAAATACTCCTCCGTCCGCAGAACAGAAACCGGAAATAAAATTGATAAAGAAAGATGCTGCTCCGGTTAAACCTAAGACAGATGTCCCTTTAACAGAAACTGCTGAAATAAAAAGGTCCGCCGGGAATGACTTTAAATTTATTTCAACTAACAAAGAAGAGATTGACAGCATCTATAATAAATGGATGAAATCTACGGCAAAGCTGTATGAAAATATGGAACCGAAAAAAGCCGCTAAAATAATTTCAAGTTACTCCGATAATATGGCAAGGGATATTATTTATACAATGAAGAAGAAAAAAGCAGCGGAAATATTGGCCGAACTTAGTCCTGAATTTGCATCCAGAATTACGAGGATGAAATAATGCAGTTCAATCCCCTTTTTTTTAATACTAACCAGACTTCTCCTGAATTTTCAAGGCCTAATAAACTCAGCAATGTTTCTTATCTTTTTTCAGATATAATTAAAGTTCTTCTGGGTGAAAATGCCGAGCAAAATCGTGAGGAATCAATTAACACAGACCTTACTCAGGATAAAGCTGAATCAGTTCTTGATGCCTTCGATAACATTGGTAATATCGCTTCCGAAAAGATGCCGGCAGAGGAAATACCGGGGAATAAATTGAAAATAAGTTTAGATGAAATCGGTAACTCTTCAATTGAAAAACTTTTTGCAGGAATGGCCAATGCTATTCTGCAGACTTGTCCGCAGATATCAATTTTAAAAAGCCAGGCTCGAAATATTGAAATAAGCTCCAGCATACCTGAAAATGAAGTTAGAAATATACTTTCATTATTTGTAAAACAGATTAATGAAAATTTCCGTTTAAAGGGCATTAATGAATCCTCCTTAAATCAAGAGTCTCTTAAATTATCTAATACCGTACAATTCCTTTCAGTTTTAGAATTAGATCAAATTTCTCCCGAAAAAGAAGAATCCATTTCGTCTATCAAAAATGAAGGTAGATCTATTAAGTTTAAATTAGAATCACCTGAAGAAATGGCATCAGAGGCATCTTTAAGCTCAGATCGAACAACTTCTATTGTTGCTAAGATTTGCTTTCCATTACTTAAATATACCATTATAGATACTTGAGCACCCCTATCTATAGTAGAGCTTGAATCAAATAAAAGGCCTCCCATGCTTATATTTTTAGTCTTCGTGCGTATGGCATCTGAACAGGTAAAATACTCTGCTATTGCCTCGCAATCTAAT
>DAISZW010000308.1:0-2362 GCA_036824595.1 Ignavibacteriaceae bacterium | reverse complement strand
TATAGATTGAAACAGGTGGATACCGATGGCAAGTACCAGTATTCGGATGAAGTTTCAGTTGATTTTGTACCGCAGAAATTCCAATTATTCCAGAATTATCCGAATCCATTTAATCCGAGTACGACAATTAAATTTGCAGTTCCCAAAGCGGGCAATATAACCTTAGCTGTTTACAGCTTATTGGGAGAAAAAATTAAAGATTTGTATACAGGATTTAAAGAACCGGGAATCTATAATTTTGAATTCGATGGAAAAGAATTGGGAAGCGGAACATATATTTACAGATTACAGGCTGAAGACTTTGTCCAGGTGAGAAAAATGCTGCTGATTAAGTGACAAAGCTGCCGATCGATACCTTGATCTTAAAAATACTCTGCAATACCGGATAAACCTTAATTAGTAAAGGATAATTTTTATTTTATTTGAATAGCGGGCTGTAGTAAAGTTAAGAAATAATACTATAGCCCTATTTTGTTTTAAAGCCGGATTAAATTCTAAACACTCCTCTAGTTTTATAAATATCCAAATTGATCCTAAGAAGAATTCAATATAATATAATAAATGCATCGGATACTTTTTCTTATAATTATTTTTAATTTCATAGCTGCTGCTCAGCCGGGCATTAAAGGAGCTGATGTCTCTTTCATTCCCCAGCTTGAGGACAGCGGTGCGGTATTTTATGAGAACGGGATCTCCAAAGATCCAATAGATATTTTTAAGCAGTATGAAATTAATTATATAAGATTAAGACTGTGGCATTCGCCTTCGGGAGGCTATAATAATCTTTCAAGAACTCTCTCGATGGCCCAAAGAATAAAAGCTAAAGGATTCAAATTTCTTCTTGCTTTTCATTATTCGGATACATGGGCTGATCCCAGTAACCAGGATACTCCTGCCGCGTGGGATTCTCTTTCACTTCAGGAATTAACGGACAGCCTTTATACTTATACTGTAAATGTTATTAAAGCATTTAATTCGGCAAATGCTCTTCCGGACATGGTGCAGATCGGGAATGAAATATTTAACGGATTTCTCTGGCCCGAAGGAGAAGCAGATGGTTCGGCCCAGCAGTGGGTGCAGTTTACCGAACTTTTAACAGCGGCTAGTAATGCAGTTAATGATGCTATACCGGGGGTAACTATACCTGTCATGGTGCATATAGAAAAAGGGGGATATAATGATGATTGTATATACTTCTTCGATAAAGTTATAAATACTTATAATGTACCTTTTGATATAATCGGATTATCACTCTATTCATGGTGGCACGGGACTTTAACTGATTTAGAAGCTAATATCAATGATCTGGCTGTAAGATATAATAAAGATATCATTGTAGTTGAAACCGCATATCCGTGGACTCTTGATTCCTTGAATGATACGAACGAAAATTTTGTCACAGACACCTCCCAGCTCCATGAGGGATATCCTGCAAGCATCACAGGGCAATATTCTTTTATTTACGATTTAATTCAGATAATAGAAAATGTACCTAACGGCAGAGGTAAAGGTATTTTTTATTGGGCACCCGAATATATTTCAATACCGTCAATCGGCTCTCCATGGGAGAACTTAACTTTTTTTGACTTCCAGGGAAGTGCTTTAAAATCGATGAGAGTTTTTAAGGAACCCGGTGTTCCGGCAATCGATTCAATTTATTTTGAAATTTTAAGTCAAACCAGTGTAAAATTAATTGCAGATATAAACAGCGGCAATGATACTGCCGCAGTAAGGTTCCAATGGGATACTGATAGTAATGCAGACTGGGCTAAAGACTCAGCGGCAGTCAACTCCCCGTTATTAATAGGCGCTGCGAATTATACTTTAAGCAATCTTAATCCCAATACAACATATTACTTCCGCGCTTATGTAAGCAATTCTTACGGCAGCGATACCTCTTATATCAGGTCATTTACAACTAAGCCTATAATCTCCGTAAAAATATTTTTGCAAGGACCATACGACGCTGCCGCTGATCTAATGACTACCGGCTTAGATAGATCGGCTCTTAATAATTCACCATATTCAGAAGCACCAAAATCAGTCTCTGATAATGTACCTGCCAACATAACCGATTGGATTTTACTTCAATTAAGAGAAACATCCGGCGGTTCAGCGGTTTTATCAAAAAGCTGCCTCTTAAGCAGAAACGGATTTTTAATAGATCCCGACAGGCTTACCGGTAATATTTCATTAGGAATACCTCCCGGCTCTTACTATGTAGTTATTAAACACCGAAACCATTTAGCAGTTATGAGTAATTATGCAGTTGAGCTGAATGGAGTAACTACTTACGATTTTACTACAGGAATCGGTCAATTTTTTGGAACAGGTGGGGGGGCAGTGGAACTTGAGAGTGGTG
>DAISZW010000307.1:0-2362 GCA_036824595.1 Ignavibacteriaceae bacterium | reverse complement strand
TTTATAAAGAAATGACCAATCTATCTTTCTGCCGGCTATATCAAAATATTTCTATATTCCATCAAAAGTGGATGATAGACAATTCATACAAAATAATTGAATTTAGGAGAATCAAATGAAAATCAGAAAAGAAGAAGCCCTTGAATACCACAGCCAGGGGCGAAAAGGAAAAGTCGAGGTAGTTTCGACAAAACCATGTTTAACTTCACGGGATCTTTCCCTGGCATATACACCCGGCGTAGCTGAACCCTGCCGTGAAATTGCAAAGGACGATGACGCAGTTTATCAATATACTGCAAAAGGAAATCTGGTGGCGGTTATTTCAAATGGAACGGCTGTGCTTGGTTTAGGTGATATCGGACCTCACGCCGGAAAACCGGTAATGGAAGGAAAGGGTGTTCTCTTCAAAAGGTTTGCTGACATCGATGTATTTGATATTGAACTGAAGAGTAAAGATCCTAAAGAAATTATAAAATGCGTACAGCTCCTTGAACCTACTTTCGGGGGAATAAATCTGGAAGATATTAAAGCTCCGGAATGTTTCGAGATTGAAGAAACCCTGAAGGCAACAATGAACATTCCTGTATTTCATGATGATCAGCATGGAACTGCAATTATTTCTTGTGCTGCCTTAATAAATGCTGCTGAAGTTGCCGGTAAAAAACTTTCCGAATTAAAAATAGTTGTAAACGGTGCTGGTGCAGCCGCAATTTCCTGCTGCAAACACTACATCAGAGCCGGAGTAGTCAAAGAAAATATTATAATGTTCGATTCAAAAGGATGCATTACAAAAAAGAGGAAAGATTTAAACAAGTACAAAGAAGAATTTGTTACCGATAAAGAATACAGCAGCTTAGCTGAAGCAATGAAAGGCGCAGATGTTTTTATAGGTCTATCTGTCGGAGGAGTTGTTTCAAAAGCAATGGTTAAGGAGATGGCAGCCAATCCAATTGTATTTGCAATGGCCAATCCGGATCCGGAAATTAGTTATGAAGATGCTGTTTCTGTGAGAGACGACATTATTATGGCTACAGGCCGCAGCGATTATCCTAACCAGGTGAATAATGTTCTCGGATTTCCTTTTATTTTCCGCGGGGCTCTTGACGTAAGATCCATGGCTATTAATGAACAGATGAAAATGGCTGCAACCCGGGCATTGGCTGATCTGGCAAAGGAAAAAGTCCCTGAAATTGTAATAAACGCTTACGGCGGAAGCGATTTTTCTTTCGGAAAAGAATATATAATTCCTAAACCATTTGATCCCAGGGTACTTTGGAAAGTAGCCCCGGCGGTTGCCAAAGCTGCAATTGAAACCGGGGTGGCAAAAAAGAAAATTGAAAACTGGGAGGCCTATGAAGAGGAATTGAAGGAAAGACTTGGATTATCAAAAGAGGTAATCAGAGTGATGATCCATAAAGCTCAAAAGAACCCGAAGAGAGTAGTTTATCCTGAAGGAGAGGAAGAAAAAATTATCAGGGCCGCACATGACGTAAAGAGTAATAACATTGCATCGCCGATTCTTCTTGGCAATGAAAAAATAATTAATGAGCAGATAAAAAAGCTGGGTTATAGGCTTAATGAATTTGAGATTGTAGATCCTGCTATAAGCCCAAAGATATCTGAGTATGCCAAGAGATATTATGCAAAGCGGCAGAGAAAAGGTGTTACCATGAATAAGGCAAACAGAGTTATGAAATACCCTAACTATTTTGGACCAATGATGGTTGATTGCGGCGAAGCGGATGCTTTAATAAGCGGATTAACAACTCAATATCCTACAACTATAAAACCTGCACTTCAATGCGTAGGTGTTAAGGAAGGATTCAAAATAGTTTCCGGGCTTTATATTGTTGTTACGAAAAAGGATGTTTATTTCTTTGCAGATGCTACAGTTAATGTAAATCCCACAGCAGAACAGCTTGCTGAAATTGCAATCTCCGCTTCTGATACTGTTCAAACATTTGATATCGTACCTAAAGTTGCAATGCTTTCCTTCAGCAATTTCGGAAGTTCACCTTACCCGGAATCGCTTAAAGTAAAAGAAGCTGTCTCAATTATTAAAAAATTAAGACCTTCATTGATGGTCGATGGTGAAATGCAGGCGGACACGGCAGTTGTTCCGCAGATAATTGAGGAAAATTTCCCGTTCAGTACTCTAAAAGGCGGAGCTAACGTTCTTATTTTCCCGGATCTTAATTCAGGAAATATTGCTTATAAATTAATGGCAAGGATTGGACAGGCAACTGTTATCGGTCCGGTGCTAATGGGAATGAAGAAATCGATTCATGTGCTGCAGACAGGCGCAACAGTCGATGATATCATAAATATGACTGCCATTGCTGTTGTAGAAGCAGATCAGAAG
>DAISZW010000026.1:18577-25549 GCA_036824595.1 Ignavibacteriaceae bacterium | reverse complement strand
CCTACAAATAATTTAGTACTCACTAAAGAACCTCTAAAAATTAATAAATAAAAAAAATCCGGTTTAACCGGATATACAAACATAATAATATTATTAATTATAACCTAATGAATTTTTATAAAGGTATTGTCATAACGTCATTCAAAAAAAAAGTTCATCCTTAAGGAAGAGCTTTCAAAACCGTGCTATTATATTTTAACTGCCGACATGAAGCTTATTAAGATGTTTTGTTATTGCAGATTTTTTTCTTGCTGCTGCATTTTTGTGGATTCTTCCTTTAGTAACATTTCTATCCAGCGCGGCTATAGCCTCTTTATAAATCTTTTCGGCTCCCTCTATTTCTTTTAAGCTAAGCGCTTTTTTCACAATACTCTTAATCTCCGAAGATTTATTTTTATTTATTAATTTTCTTTTTTCACTCTGGCGTATTCTTTTCTTTGCAGATATATGTGTTGCCATTTATTAAAAAATCCCGAATAATTTTGAAAAATTGAGCTCAAATATATGGATTCACTTATTTGATGTCAAATGGTTGTTTAGTAATTTGAAAACGCAGTTGCAGCCCGTTATTTATGCTGAAAATGTTCGAAAGTAAAAAAAATACTAAATTAGATAAATAAGAAACCTGGTATGCTTAAAGTAAATGAGATATACAATTCTATCCAAGGAGAGAGTTCCAAAGCAGGTTTACCCTGTGTTTTTGTCAGGCTTACATACTGCAACTTGCGCTGTGTGTACTGCGATACTTCGTATGCATTTTATGATGGAAAGGACTATAGTATAGATGAGATTATTAAGGAAGTAAAGAAATTCGGCTGCAACCTTGTCGAAATTACCGGGGGAGAACCGCTGGTACAAGATGAAACGTCTGAATTGATGGGGAGACTTTGCGATGAAGGATACCAAGTTATGCTTGAAACAGGCGGAAGTTTACCCATTGAAAAAATCGATGACCGCGTAATTATTATTATGGATTTAAAATGTCCTTCCAGCGGAATGTCAAAGAAGAATTATTATGAAAATATTAATTACTTAAAATCGATTGATGAAGTTAAGTTCGTTATAGGAAACAGAGAAGACTATGAATGGTCGAAGGAAATTTTAAGCAAATATAAACTTACAGGAAAATGCATCGTGCTCTTTTCAGTTGTATTCGGACAGCTTGAACCGCATACTTTGGTAAGCTGGATACTTGAGGATAAACTCAATGTAAGATTCCAGCTTCAAATGCATAAATTTATCTGGGATCCTGCCGCAAAAGGAGTTTAATGAAAATTGCAAAGGAATTCCGCTGGGAAATGGGGCATCGGCTTCCCGAACATTTCGGGAACTGTAAAAATATTCACGGCCATTCATATAAAATGATTGTCGAGCTTGAAGGAGAAGTAAATGAGAAAGGATTGGTATTGGATTTTTATGATTTGGAGAATATTGTGGAACCCATTATAGATAAGCTTGACCATTCTTTTCTTGTTTACGGCGGTGACAAAGAAATAATTACATTTCTGGAAAAGATGAATTCAAAAAAGGTTATTGTAGATTTTCAATCAACAGTTGAGAATATTACGAAATATTTTTTATCAGAAATATCTAAAAATAAATTTCCTTCGAATGTTTCTTCATTGAAAGTAAAGATTTATGAATCCCAGAATGATTATGCGGAAGCAGAAATTAAGTTATAAAGGAATATTTTGAAGAGTTGGATGTGATTTGGATTTATAAATTATAGTATATCAGATTCTCCTCTAAAAGATCCGTTTTCAAAATAATAATCTATAATCCCGCCATCATTCAGCAATGCACCGTCGGCATTTGTCTGCTGAGGATAACCTAAAGTAAAGATAAAAGATGCCGTTGAATCTGCAGCTCCTTCCGGTTCCCGAGGCCATAAAAAATAATTTAGACCTGTTTGTTCTTTGCCGTCATAAAAGCTTTCAATTTCCGATGGAATGCAGAATGGATTTTCTTCGATGATCAATACTTTAAAATTTTCTTTATCACTAATAATACAGATCAGAAGAGAATTTTTTTTATCATGGCCGTCTATAATAACGTCAGGTATGTTATCTTTATTAGCGTCAACAATCAATGCAAAAGGGGCACGGTTAGGGTTTTCATCTTCTTTCACATCTTCAATGACAGCGGTTGTATAGTCTTCTGTTTTCCACTCATTAAAATCGGGATTAAATTTGCTGAGCACCGATTTCATCTTATCCGGCAGGTTCAGGTTGTATTTTCCTTCATTGCATGAAATGATCTGCTTTTTATCCTGGATAAATCTTGAGCATGCCTCAGGACTGCAGATGATTTGAATAAAAAGAATAAAGAAAAAATAGATCATTCTCTTATTCCGGTAAAATTAAACCGGTGTATTTAACTCATAAAGTTTTTCGGATACGATCTTAAATTATGTCCGAAATTAAGCTGCTCCTCCATCCTGCAGGACCAAACAAGCTGACCGTTCCAAACGGTAATATCCGGACAACCGTCGCACATGCTTTGCCGTCCGTCTTCAAGGAAATCCACAGGCTGAATTATCATTACCGACTGATAATGAAGGCGCCTGAATAAGTTCAAAGGATTTTTAAAATAATTAACAAAGACTTTTCTCATCCTTTTATCAAAGGGGGAAAGAAGAAGCATCGATTTTCCTTTTCTTGTCTGCTTTGGTTCGGAATAGGCAAGGTATCTATCAAAAAGCATGTGATGCATTGTTTGGATTATTTCCATCGATTTTTTCCCCATATATCCGTAAATTTTTCCGCGGCGCCCGAGTCTCCCGGTTAAAAGCCATTTGAAAGAATCCGGTTTTTCAGAACCGTTCAAATATGCGCAGGGATCAAAGTCAGGATATTCCTTTCTTATTATTTCAACGATCTCTTCAGCTTTAATATCAGTCCTTTCAACAGGTTCTTCATTATAAACCAGCTGCTGCATATCTATTTTTTTCGGACCTAAATAAAAATCAATGTTATTGTTATTTACAGCACGGTAAAGAATGAAAACCATCACTTGCACAATATCGATATTTTTTTCAGCCCATTTTACAAGCTCCGGAACATAGTGCATTGTATCTTCATACACCGTTGAATTAAAGGCGCATGAAATATTCCCTTCATCCGCGAGCATTTTTGCATAATGATAACGAAGCTCATTCAGCTCAATCTCAGTTTTGTTCTTCCAGTGAGGGCGCGATTGTTTCGAATCAATATGAAATGTAAAACCATAAACTCCGGCTTTCTTAAGTTCCGATAAGAGTTCCTTTGTAAGAGCCAGCCCGTTCGTATTGATAATCGGTTTAAGTTTTCTTTCTTTTACCATTTTCACTATATCAATAATATCAGGGTGAGTTAATGGATCGCCGCCGGCTATTGAAACTCCGTCTGCTTTACGCAGCCGGGTAAAAACATCAAGGTCTGCATTTATCTGCTGCAGTGATTTATGACTGTCGCCTTCGTTTTTTCGGTAGCATCCGTCGCAGTATAGATTGCACTTGGCTGTAGGTTCCAGCCAGGAAATTGAGTTATCGGTAAGATTCCAGGGAAGCCTGTAATAATCAAGATGATTTAGTTTTAGCATATTAACCCCTTCTATTTATTCGGGAAAATAAACTTTCTTTATTTATGTTTTACAATCGAAATTTAAATGATAAATATCCCTTACGCAACGGACTTCTTATATTTTTTATAAAATAACTATTTGTTTTATCAAAAGATTGAAATTCTATTCATTAATATTTAAGTTCATTCACTTTAAAAGAGAATTTGGGATAAATAATCATGGTAAAAAAGGATAAAAGAATCGATTTCTACATCGCTAAATCAGCATCTTTCGCCCAGCCGATCCTTAAACATCTGAGGCAGCTAGTTTACAAAGCCGATCCGGATATTCAGGAAACAGTTAAATGGGGATTTCCTCACTTTGAACATAAAGGAATTGTCTGCAGCATGGCTTCTTTTAAGGAACACTGCACGTTTCTTTTTTGGAAAGCGTCCTTAATGTCGGATACCAGTAATATCTTTAAGCAGACCGCGAATACTGCGATGGGACAGTTAGGCCGATTGGAAAAATTATCCGATCTGCCGCCGGATAAAGTTTTAATCGAATATATTAAAGAAGCTGTTCAATTAAATAAAGAAAATGTCAAAGCGCCTCTAAAATCTTCCGAAAAGAAAAAATTAAAAATACCTGAATATTTTCTCTCAGCGTTAAAAAAGAATAAGAAAGCAATTAAAAATTTTGAAGACTTCAGCTACTCTCACAAGAAAGAATATGTAGAGTGGATAACCGAAGCAAAAACAGATGCAACAAAAGAGAAACGCGTTGCTACTGCAGTTGAATGGATATCAGAAGGAAAAGGGAGGAACTGGAAGTATGTTAAATAAGGAGATTGAAGTCAGGAGTCGGAAATAAGAAGAAATGAAAAATAGTTTTATTTTATTGATTCGTTCTGAATTGAATCCCAAAGAATGTCAAGCAATTCAATTAATCCTTTTCCGCTGACTGAAGAAAATATATGAACAGGCCCGATCTCAACTAAAATTTTCCTTTTTATTTTTTTAATTTCCGTTTCTTCAAGTAGATCAGCTTTGGATAAAGCTACGATTCGTTTTTTTTCGGCTAATTTATTACTGTAGCTTTTTAGCTCATTAGAAAGAGTAGCATACTCTTTTTCATAATTCCCGGAAGCTATATCAATTAAGAAAAGCAGTACTTTTGTCCTTTCGATATGCTTTAAAAATTTATGTCCCAAACCTTTTCCCAGGTGAGCGCCTTCAATAATTCCCGGAATATCTGCAACAGTGAAACTCTTATAATTTTTGTATTGCACAATGCCTAAGACTGGTTCAAGAGTTGTGAATGGATAATCGGCTATTTTCGGTCTGGCCTGAGAAATTGCTGAAATTAATGTCGACTTTCCCGCATTCGGAAAACCTACAAGTCCGACATCAGCAATTAATTTTAACTCAAGAATTATTTTTTTTTCTTCACCCGGCTGGCCGTTTTCTGCAATTCGCGGCGTTTGATTGGTGGGAGTTGCAAAATTTGAATTCCCTTTTCCTCCCTTGCCTCCTTTAGCAGCAATAATTCTTTTTTTATCTTCGTTAAGATCGTACAAAATTTTATTATCATTAAAATTCTTGATTACTGTTCCCACAGGGATTTTAATAATAATATCTTTGCCGTTTTTACCATCTTTGAGCGCGGTTCCTCCCGGCTTGCCGTCCTCAGCTTTATACTGCTTTTTGTATTTAAAATCTAAGAGAGTGGAAAGATTATGACGTGCTTCAACAATTACATCGCCTCCTTTGCCTCCGTTTCCTCCGGATGGTCCTCCTTTAGGAACATATTTTTCTCTTCTGAATGCAACGGCACCATCCCCCCCTTTCCCCGATTTAATTAAAATTTCGGCATAGTCAATGAACATAATCAGGGCTGTTCAAAATAATTTGAAACGGCATCTGTAAGTAGAATAGCATCCTTTGAATATGGATTCACTTTGTAGGTCTGGAACAAATTTTTTATTATTTCTGCAGCTTCTTCGTAAGAATTACATTCCGAAATTCTTTCCATGGTATTTGTAAAGTCATCTCTGTCTTCATTGAAAACGGACTCAACTATCTTTTCAATCTCTTTATCGCTTAAAAAGCTGAATATATCTCTTCTGAATTTTTTGCCGCTTTTCTTCTTTCTATCGGAACTTTTTTCTTCAGGTTCAGGGGTTATTGTATCTGACTCTTCCTTCTGTATGGCTACGGTCTTTTCCCCTTCATCTGCAGAGTTAGCTGCTGTTTCGACCGGACTTTCCTCACTCTCATTTATTTCACTAAGATCTAGAGTGTCGGATAGGTCTAATTTAATATCGGCAATATCATCTAAGGTACTTTTCCCGAAAACATTACCTTGTTCATCAAGGCTTCTGGTTTCAGTATGGTTATTTTCTTCATCATGCCTAATATTAAGTTCATTATTTGTTTCAGGCGGAATAATTTCTTCATCAAATTTTTCCTTCTCCAGGACCAATGATACTTCATCGGGATGAACAGGCGAAAGTCCGTGACCGGATTTAGCGGCATCCTTGGAAAGCAGATAATTTTTTAATTCTTCTATACCGACTCTCTGCTTTGATTCTTTCGAAAATTCCCGCTTCAATTTGATAAGATGGTCCATTAAGTTTTTTTCCTTTAAAAAAATCTCAATGGTCCTTACCGGAATTTTATCGTTATTGATTCCGCCGATATTGTAGAAGTCCGATATTGAATAAAGTGCATGATCCAGGTAGGAATTTAAATCTTCAGATGAAAGCTGGCTGTCAATTTTATTTAGAATTGTTTCGAATTCCGCGGAACTTATTGCAACTATATTTTTTTTATCGAAATATGTAAGAAGAATCTTCTTAACAAAATCGTAATAGTAGCAGTAGTTAATCAGCATCTTAAATTCTTCAACCGATCTTTTTTCATCTTCCGTAAAAATAAGCTTGGTTAATGTCCAGTTCGGCCGTATTACAAAGCTGGCATTGAATGCTACTGCCTGGTTCACAAGCTTTTTAATTTCGTCGTAAGAGACTCTTTTATTTTTCTTAACCTCCTGGCTGATAAGGTTAAAATATTTTGCTATTTCTGAGCCGGAGTAATCAAATGCTGATTTCTGCAGAAGCTTTTTTCTATCCTGGTAAATAAGGAAATCGAACTCGCTGGAAATGTACCGGAGTACGGCAGGATGCATCTGGATATTAAGAAGCTGATTTAACGAAAACGATAAACCCAGCTTTCTTACTTTATTGAGGCTGTAATCGGCAATAAATTGTACTTCTTTTTCGAACATTTTTCTTAAAATTTATTTAAAAAAAATAAATAAATCCGATGTAAAAAAGTAATCATTGCTCAAGTTATTTTTGATTTTAATAATTAACTTAGCTATCATATCTGCAATATACAAAGGCAAATCTCATACCTCCGTAATTTGTTC
>DAISZW010000026.1:15723-18477 GCA_036824595.1 Ignavibacteriaceae bacterium | reverse complement strand
AAAGTTCAGGAGAAAAAATAACCGAAAATTTATTCGGAGTTGGAATTGGAGCCGGTTTGACGCGTGAAATAACAGCTAACATGAACATTATTTTATCCTTCAAATGGAACAGCCATGTGAACTCAGCTTATTACAATTTTCTAAGCAGGGAAGCGACATATACCGCTTTTAATCTGGGATTCAATTTTAATATTTAAATTGCCGGGCAATTCCGGGGGACATCCCATTTGCACATCATAATATATTAAAGGAGGAGAAATGCCTTTCAAGAAATCTTATTTCTTTTTGCTTTTATTGATTTTTTCCCTATCGAATAAAACATCTTCGCAATCATTGGGAATTATTTACGAAGCATCTTCATTTAATCTTCAGGATTTTTATTACAACCATTATTCCAATTCATCAGGTTTAATAAAAATTTATTTCTTAATTATAACCTACCATTAGATAAATCATTTTTATTTTCCTTTAGAGCTGGATACGGCTGGGATAAGTATGAATTTAGTATCGATAACGGATTGGATAAGGAAACACGAGAACAAATTACGGATGGGATTCCCATTGAATCTCAAATAACATATCAACATCAGCTGGGAAAAGATTCCGTATTTGAACCAATATTCGGAATCGGCATTGGATATTATTTCTATGTTTCGAAGTATAATTTCGGCTCTTCTTTCATTTCCCATAAATATATATCAAAAGGATTTGCTCAATACATAATCTTTGGAATGAATTTAAATATTGCGAATGGTATAACTGGCAGCATTCAGTGTAAAAAAATCATGGCTAATTGTATTTCAACAAAGTATGAAGAAGGAAATAGCATATTTGAAAAAGATTATGCACAAGGAAATGGATTTGATGATTTGTCAATCTCAATTGGACTTTTTTTCCAAGTAAGATGAGAAGGAAAAGAAGATATCTGATTCTTAGACTTTTTCCTCAGTTTTTAATGCTGCCCGGAAATATTCTCTTCGCAGCTTCGCAATTACATCCGTTGAAAGACTCATACAATCATGAGTTTGCGCTTCTGAATCGAAACTGATAAATTAATTGCACTTAAAAATTTAAACCAAAATAACTGCGGTAATTATCATGCCTAATTATACACTCACAATTAACAAAAAAAAATATACCGTTGAAGTTGACGCAGGTACACCTCTTCTTTGGGTTTTGAGGGATAACTTAGGTTTAACCGGAACAAAATACGGATGCGGAGAAGCAATCTGCGGCTGCTGCACGGTTCATATGGATGGAAAAGCTGAACGTTCTTGTGTAATTAACATAGAGGATGTAGGTGAAAGTTCTATTACAACAATAGAAGGATTAGCGGAAAATCCGGATCACCCGATATTTAAAACATGGATTGATCTTGAAGTATCTCAATGCGGATACTGTCAGCCCGGACAAATAATGACTCTTGCTGCTTTGCTTGAACAAAATCCAAGACCAAGCCGCAGGGAAATTGACGAAACTATGGATACTGTACTCTGCAGGTGCGGAACTTATCATCGCATAAGAAAAGCAGTTGATCAGCTTGCAGAGGAGAAAGAATAATGGATAACTTAAATAAAACCAGCAGACGTGAATTTATAAAAGTCGTTGCATTAAGCGGGGGAGGATTATTCCTTGCTTCATTTGTACCGCTTCAAAGTGATTTTACTAATTCAGAGGATGATCCAAAAATATTTGCACCGAGTGTATATTTAAGAATAGATTCGAACGGAGTTGTAACAATAATTGTCCATAGATCGGAATTGGGACAGGGAGTAAAAACAGCACTTCCTATGCTTATTGCAGAGGAACTTGAAGTAGAATGGGAAAAAATTGTTATTGAACAGGCGGATGCTGATCCTAAATACGGTGATCAGACAACGGGTGGAAGCACAAGTATAAGAACAAGCTGGGATCCTTACCGGCTGACCGGTGCAACTGCGCGCGTAATGCTTATTACTGCTGCTGCTTCTAAGTGGAATGTATCTGCTGATAATTGTTTTGCGGAAAATGGGTTTGTAATTAACAAATTAAATAATGAAAAATTAAGCTATGGAGATTTAGTTGAAGAAGCTTCAAAGCTGCCTGTTCCTCAGAATGTAAAGCTTAAAGATCCAAAAGATTTTAAGCTGATAGGAAAACGAATTCATAGAGTTGATACACCCGATAAACTTTACGGTAAAGCAAAATTCGGAATCGATATTGTTATTCCGGGAGCTTGTTATGCCGCTCTTAGCCGCTGTCCTTCCATAGGAGGAAAAGTAAAAAGTTTTGATGCGGTAAAAGCAAAATCATTGCCCGGTGTAATCGATGTAGTTCAGATTTCAAATGGTGTTGCTGTTGTTGCAGATTCTACATGGCATGCCTTTAATGGAAGAGATGCTCTCGTAATTGAATGGGATTATGGACCAAATGCAAAAATAAATACTGAAGATATCCGCAATGAATTAATTAAACAAACAAAGACTGAAGGATTTGCATGGGAAAATAAAGGAGATATAAATAAAGAAATTGTGGAAGGTGAAAAAGTAACTGAAGCAGTTTACGAGGTTCCTTTCATTACTCATGCTCCGCTTGAACCGATGAATTGTATAGCAAGAGTTGAGAATGGAAAGGCTGAACTTTGGGCCGGTTCTCAAACTCCGCAGGATGCAAGAACCAGTGTGGCAAAAGCATTGGGTTTTAACGAAGATAGTGTTACAGTGCATATTGTTTTAAGCGGAGGAGCATTCGGCAGACGGCTGGTTAACGATTTTG
>DAISZW010000026.1:13193-15623 GCA_036824595.1 Ignavibacteriaceae bacterium | reverse complement strand
GTGCATATTGTTTTAAGCGGAGGAGCATTCGGCAGACGGCTGGTTAACGATTTTGCTGTAGAAGCCGCAGAGATTTCTAAGGCAGCGGGAAAACCGATTAAGTTGACTTGGACGCGTGAAGAAGATATGAAGTTTAGCTGGTACCGGCCTTTAAGTATGCATGTGCTGAAAGGTTCGGTCAGCGGAAATGGAAAACCTCTAAAATTTTCCCATCATGTAATTGCACCTTCAATAATCCAGATGCGTTTTTACAGGGAGCTTCCTCCTAAAGATTATGATATAAAAGAAGGTACAGTTGGACTTGAATACAATATTCCAAACATGAGAATAGCCGGAACTACAATTGAAACACACGTACCTATATCCTGGCTTAGGTCTGTTTATCATACACAAAATCCTTTTGCTGTTGAATCTTTTATAGATGAATTGGCTTATGCTGCAGACAAGGATCCATATGAATTCAGAAGAGATATGCTGCCCGATGATTCACGACTAAAAAATGTACTGAACGTTGCTGCGGAAAAATCGGGATGGGGTAAAAAGCTGCCAAAAGGAAAGGGAATGGGGATTGCAATTTTAGCATGTTACGACAGCTATAATGCTCAGGTTGCAGAAGTCACCGTCGAAGACAATAAAGTAAAAGTTGACCGTTACACCGTTGTTATAGACTGCGGGATTGTAGTTAATCCCGATATAATGGAAAATCAAATGCAGGGTGCAATAGCTTTTGGATTATCTGCTGCTTTAAAAGGTGAAATTACAATCAAGAACGGCGGAGTTGAGCAGAGTAATTATGATGATTATCCTATTCTTACTTATAATGAAATGCCTGTAGTTGATGTTCATTATATCCGTAATAATTTTAGAGTGGGAGGAGTCGGCGAGGTCGGGATTGGTGCATGTGCTCCCGCTTTATGTAATGCAATATTTGCTGCAACAGGAAAAAGAATAAGAAGGCTGCCTGTAAGGTTAGGTTAATTCGATTGCTCTGGATGGGGAAAAATCTGCCTCAACTTTATTGGCGAGCCATGAGAATTTGCAGAAATTTACTTTTTCATTGCCTCATCAATAGAACCATACAAATCGAATATCTTATCAATTTTAATTTTCCTGAAAGTATCCAATATATGTTCAGATGCACCGGCTATTTTGAATTCTGCATCCCTGTTTTTTGCGGTTGTCAGGCCATGTATCAGCACACCAATGCTCCAGCTTGAGATAAATTTAACTTTGCTTAAGTCAACTATGACTGACTTATTCCCTTTTTCAAAAGCATCAACAACTGCATTTTGAAACTCCTCTGCTTCATACCCAAGCATCTTTTCAATCTCTACTTTAACTATTAAGGAATTACCAATTGTATTTGTTGAAATATTCATTGCGAAAAAAATCTTTTTACTTTGAATTTTTTCTAAATCTTCTCTTCACTCTTTACAAATGCCCTGAAATACTCTCTTCTCAATTGCGCAATCACATCCATTGAAATTTCTTTAGGACATTCTGCAGAGCAGGCTTCGGTATTTGTGCACGAGCCAAATCCTTCTTTTTCCATCTGCGCAATCATTGCAAGTGCACGTTTTTCTCTTTCAGGTTTTCCCTGAGGGAGTCTGGCTAAGTGAGATACTTTTGCCCCAACGAACAGCATAGCCGATGAATTTTTACATGCTGCTACACATGCGCCGCAGCCGATACATGCGGCTGCATCAAAAGCAGCTTCTTGATTTTCTTTAGGAATAGGAATGGCATTTGCATCGGGTGCACCTCCGGTGTTGACGGATATAAAACCTCCCGCTGCAATAATCCTGTCAAATGCGGACCGGTTAACCACAAGATCTTTTATAACCGGGAATGCTTTTGCCCTCCATGGTTCGACTGTTATTATATCTCCGTCATTAAAACTCCTCATGTGAAGCTGGCATGTAGCAATTCCCCTTTGAGGTCCGTGTGCACGACCGTTTATGTATAAACCACAGCTTCCGCAGATTCCTTCACGGCAGTCGTGGTCAAATGCAATCGGGTCTTCACCTTTTTTAATTAATTTTTCATTCAGAACATCAAGCATCTCAAGGAATGACATATCTGTGGAAATATCTTTTAAATCATAATCTGCAAAATGTCCGTTATCCTGATTATTTTTCTGACGCCAGATTTTAAGATGAAGATTCAATCTCTTTGCCATTATTTATAGCTCCTCTGCGTAGGTTTAACATAATCGAAAGCGAGCTGCTCTTTATGAAGCTCAGGTTTAACAATGTCTCCTTTAAACTCCCATGCAGCCGCATAGGCAAAATTTTCATCATCGCGTTTTGCTTCACCTTCTTCAGTTTGATATTCTTCCCTGAAATGTCCGCCGCATGATTCATTCCTATGCAGTGCATCCTCGGCGATCAGTTTACCAAGCTCGATGAAGTCGGCGACCCTGCCGGCTTT
>DAISZW010000026.1:9461-13093 GCA_036824595.1 Ignavibacteriaceae bacterium | reverse complement strand
TCTACCCAAAGTCCGCCCATAGTATAATGAACAGCCGGATAAATTCTCATCGGAAGCTTATACGGATCTTCTGCAGTAATCTGCTTATACATGTCAAAAAGATTACCGTATCGTTCTTTAATCACATCCTGCCCCAATCTTTTTATTGCGTCTGCAAAATCGAGATAAACGGCAACACCGGTTTCACCGACTCCCTTCCCTTCATCAATCATTTCCTTTGCATTCCTTGAAGCAACATCACGGGGAACAAGATTTCCGAAAGAGGGATACTTTCTCTCCAGGAAATAGTCTCTATCTTCTTCCGGAATCTGATCGGGGGATCTTTTATCATTAGAATTTTTAGGAACCCAAACGCGTCCGTCATTTCTTAAGCTTTCACTCATCAATGTTAATTTTGACTGGTACTCGCCTGATACGGGAATACATGTAGGGTGTATCTGCGTAAAACAGGGATTTGCGAAAAAAGCACCGCGTTTATAAGCCCGCCAGATTGCGGTAACGTTTGATCCTTTTGCATTAGTGGAGAGATAGAAAACATTTCCATAACCTCCTGTGCAGAGGAGAACTGCATCCGCAACGTAAGATTCGGTTGCTCCGTTAATCATATTCCTGGTTACAATCCCGCGTGCCTTATCATTTATTATGATGAGGTCCAGCATTTCATGCCGCGGGTACATTTTTACTTTTCCGGTTCCAATCTGACGCATCATTGCACTGTATGCTCCAAGGAGAAGCTGCTGTCCAGTCTGTCCTCTTGCATAAAATGTTCTTGAAACCTGCGCGCCGCCAAAAGAACGGTTATCCAGCAAACCGCCGTATTCCCTTGCAAAGGGGACGCCCTGAGCAACGCACTGATCGATTATATTAACACTTAATTCAGCTAGACGATAAACGTTTGCTTCGCGTGCTCGGTAATCTCCGCCTTTTAATGTATCGTAAAAAAGCCTGTCTATGCTGTCGCCGTCGTTCTGGTAATTCTTTGCCGCATTAATCCCCCCTTGAGCCGCGATGCTGTGAGCCCGCCTCGGACTGTCCTGGAAACAAAATGCCTGAACATTATAACCAAGTTCAGCAAGCGAAGCTGCGGCAGATGCTCCGGCTAGTCCCGTTCCTACTACAATTACATTATATTTTCTTTTATTGGCAGGATTAACAAGCTTAAGCTGAAATCGATGATTCTTCCATTTTTCTTCTATTCTTCCTTCCGGAACTTTTGAATTCAATTTAACTTCTGTCATTTTAGTTCCCTCCTCCGCTTGTTACCAGGAAATATATAGGGATCAATGCAAAACCTGCGCACAAAATTATGGTGAATACTATTCCTATTTTTTTAATTAAAGGTGTATACTTTTTATGATTCAAACCTAATGTCTGGAATGCGCTTTGAACTCCGTGGACTAAATGAAAAGCAAGCAGAACAAGCGCAGCTAAATAAAAACCGGAATACCATGGACTGGAGAAAGCTGCAACTACACCTTCGTACATTGTATTATCAGGATTTCCTAGCCGGTAAGGAATAAAAAAAGTTCTTAAATGAATTACGAGAAATATAAAAATTATAGATCCGCTTTGAACCATAAATCTTGAGAAGAAGGAACTGTTTTCTGAAGGATTATTGACTGAATATTTCGTATCTCTTGTGTTTCTATTAATCCACCAGAGTCTTATGCCGTTTACTATATGGTAAAGAATAAATATGAAAAGTCCGATTTCAATTATTCTTATAGGGATATTATAGCTGCTGGCCATAATCTCCATATATTCCATGAATATTTTCCCGTTATCGCCTGCCAGCAAAAGCAAGTTCCCGATAAGATGTTCGATTAAGAACAGCACGATAAAAAGTCCGGTTGCAGCCATTACAAACTTCTTACCGATCGATGATTCAAGAAATTTTAACAACCAGCTCATTAAGAAATCTCCTTTGGAGATATATTAGGAGTGATAAAAAATTTTGCAGCGAATCAATAAGAAAACTCTTCATTGAAATGAAAATTATTTAATATGGAACTTAAATGCAATTCAGCATAAAAGATGTTATTTTTTATTAATCGGGATGCAATGTTCCGTGTAAAACTTTATTTTTAAAGTATCAACTAAATTAAGGATCTCCTGATATGGAAATATTCACCATAATT
The DNA here is from genome assembly GCA_036824595.1 of Ignavibacteriaceae bacterium. GTDB lineage: Bacteria > Bacteroidota > Ignavibacteria > Ignavibacteriales > Ignavibacteriaceae > DATKLQ01. Next base: position 10,955 of record DAISZW010000026.1, on the reverse strand, counting down.
CTTTTTGTTTGCTGCCTGATGAGCTTGTCTTCTAAAGAAATTTTCCCGCAGAGCGAGGATCAATTTATAATCAGAACCGGAGTAAACGTTAGCCATTGGCTTTCGCAAAGCGATAAAAGAGGGGAAGAAAGAAGGAACTATATTACAAAAGCTGATTTCGATACAATTGCCTCCGGCGGATTCGATCATGTAAGAATACCGATTGATGAAGTTCAATTTTGGGATTCATCGGGGAAAAAAGAGAAAGAAGCTTTTACACTGCTTCATAATGCAATCAATTGGGCATTCGATGCAAACTTGCGCGTAATTGTGGATCTCCATATAATCCGGTCTCATTATTTTAATGCGGAATCAAATGCATTGTGGACTGATGAAAAGGAGCAGCAGAAATTAATAGATATGTGGTTTCAGCTTTCTGATGAATTGGTTAAATACCCGAATGAAATGCTTGCGTATGAAATTTTAAATGAAGCAGTAGCCGATGACCCTGAGGATTGGAATAAACTCCTTAACAAAGTTGTTGCGGCAATCAGGAAAAAAGAGCCGGAAAGAAAAATTGTAATCGGATCAAATACCTGGCAAATCCCGGATACCTTTCCCTATTTGAAAATTCCCAAGAATGATAAAAATATAATTCTAAGCTTTCATTTTTATACTCCCCTGGCATTAACTCATCATACAGCAAGCTGGACTCCAATTGCTGAATATACAGGAGCAGTAAATTACCCGGGGCAAATTGTCGATACTCTGAACTATGCCGGATTATCAGAATCCGCAGCAAAATTTATGAGAGAAGGTGCAAACGGTTATTTTGATAAAAAAAGGCTTAAAGAAATAATGCTGCCTGCAATAAAAGTAGCTAAGGAAAATAATCTCCCGTTATACTGCGGTGAATACGGTGTTTATCCGGTCATACCCGATGAGATAAGGTACAGATGGTATAAAGATGTCTGTGAAATCTTTAATGAAAATGATATTGCATATTGTCATTGGTGTTATAAAGGAGATTTCCCCGTAGTCGGTGAAAAGAGTACACTGAACCGAAAAATGGTTTCTATATTAACTGCAGAGTAATTTTAAAACCAATTTATTTTTGATAGCAGAGATTCTAATCAATTCATATTTCTTGTGTAGAAAAAATCTTTTTAATTTTTTGACTTTTCATTTTTACATTCATACCTTTGCTGAAGTTCTTTCATGTATTTACGGTGTCCCACTCCGAACTTATCGGAAAAAGGGAATTAGGGAATCCGGTGATCGCGATGTAATCGGGAGATTCCGGAGCTGACGCGCAACTGTGAATCCGCCATTGGCGGGTAAGCCAGGAGACCTGCCGTAAAAAATCTTTTTTAATCAGCCTTCGCGGGTGAGGTTAGATTATACGAAATATTTAAAACCATTTCGTAAACTTTCCCCACGAAGTTACTTTCTCACAAAATTCAATGGAGTAACTTCATGAAATCAATCAAATTTTGTTTTCTGCTTGAGCTGTTG
>DAISZW010000026.1:0-9361 GCA_036824595.1 Ignavibacteriaceae bacterium | reverse complement strand
TCAATGGAGTAACTTCATGAAATCAATCAAATTTTGTTTTCTGCTTGAGCTGTTGTTTTTCCTTTCAGCAAATCTTCTTTCACAGACCGATTCATTAAAAACATATCAACTCACAGATGTTGTTGTAACTGCGACAAAAACAAAAACGCCGCTTATTGAACTTGCAAGCTCTATCAGTGTGATCGACTCGGAGGAAATTGCCGCTTCAAAAAAAACTTCTCTCTTTGATCTGCTTAAAAATCAGTACGGGCTGAGTTTTACCCAGCAGGGCGGACAGGGAATGCTCGCAAATGTTTTTTTAAGAGGCGGCGAAGCCGGGCATTCGTTAATATTAATTGACGGCGTTGAAGTCAACATGACCAGCGATCCCGATAATGTATTTGATTTTTCCTATTTATCCACAAACAATATTAATAGAATAGAAGTATTAAGAGGTCCGCAGAGTGTTCTCTACGGCTCAAATGCACTTGGAGGCGTAATAAATATTATTACACAAACCGGTTCGGGAAAACCGAAGTTCTCCTTAATGACTGAAGGCGGTTCGTACAATACTTACCGTGCGGCTGCAGGCGTAAACGGCAGTTTTGATCTAATCGGCTATTCACTTTCTTTAGGCAGGATAAAAACGGATGGATTTTCTTCCGCTTCCGAAAAATTCGGAAATACCGAAAAGGACGGACATTCCAGCTTTGATGTATCATCCAAAATAAGCTTAAATATATTAAAGAACTTTTCATTAAATCTTTTTTACAGATTTACAGATGCTGAATCAGATAATGATCAGTTTGGAGGAATGTTCGGGGATGATCCCAGTTATATTTTTGATCTTCAGGAATCTTCCTATAAGGCAGAAGCTGATCTTGAACTTTTTGAAGGGTTCTGGAAACAGACTGCAGATGTTACGTTTTTCAGGAATATACGCAAATACAGTTTCGATTCCACATTGTTTAATCCATCTTCCTCGCGAAGCTTTTACGATGGTAGAAAGCTGAAATTCGAATGGCAGAATTATTTAAATTTTTCAAAATCTTACTCGGCTGTTTTAGGAGTTGAATCGGAAAATGAGGAAGCAATTACAGAATATTATTCAAGCATTTTCCCTCCGAGCATTTTACCTTTTTCAGAAGCAAGAACTACCGGAATTTATCTGCAGAACCAATTTAATTCAGGTAATAATTTTTTTACATCAATTAGCGGAAGATTTGATAAACACGAGCTTTTCGGATGGGCATTTACTTATAGAATTGCCCCGGCTTATGTTCTTTGGGAAACGGGGACTAAATTAAAAGCTACGTTCGGTACAGGATTCAGAACACCTTCTTTATTTAATCTTTTTCATCCGATGTACGGCAATAAAGAATTAAATCCTGAAAAAAGCATCGGGTGGGATGCCGGAGTTGAACAATATCTGTTAAATCATAAAATGATTATCGGAGTTACTTATTTTAATAATTTTTTTAAGGATCTTTTCGGCTATGATCTAAACTTCAGAACAACAAACACAGACAAGGCTCGGACTTATGGAATAGAAACTTTCTTAAATATCAATCCTTTTGATGAACTGACGATTAAGGCAAATTATACTTTTATGCATACGGAAGATAAAAGCGATAATTCAGCTGATAAGGGGAAGCAGCTTTTGAGAAGACCAAAGCATAAAGCCGGTTTAAGCTTTAATTACAGCTTTATCGAAAATACAAATACAGATCTGGAAATTATTTACATTGGGAAAAGAGATGATATAAACTTCTCTCTCTTCGAAAGGCTGAAGTTGAAAGATTATACTCTTGTTAATTTGGCTTTATCTTATAAATTGCTTAACCTGGTTGAAATATTCGGTAGAGTTGAGAATCTTTTCGACGCTGAATACGAAGAAGTGTTCGGATACGGAACTGCAGGTTTGTCAGGCTATGCAGGAATAAAATTGACTTTATAGCTTTGTTAGATGAGAAATTATTTTTATTTTTTAATTAATATATTAACCGGAAAATCTATGAAATTACAAGGAGTCAGCATGAACAAAAATATTTTTAATACAAAATTTTGGACGCTAAGCATTATTGTTTTAGCTGCGGCTTTTGCAAGGTTAGTCCCTCATCCGCCAAACTTTGCACCGATTGCTGCAATTGCTTTATTCGGAGGAGTATACTTTGATAATAAAAAACTCGCTTTCATTATTCCATTTGCAGCAATGATATTATCGGATATTTTTATGCCTCTGCATTCGACAATGTGGGCGGTTTATTTAAGCTTTGCATTAATTGTTTTGATCGGATTCAGTCTAAGGGAAAAAAAGAAAGTTAAGAATATCATTTTAGCGTCAATTGCTTCGTCGGTTTTATTCTTCGTCATTACAAACTTTGGAGTCTGGCTCTCCTTTAAAATGTACCCGATGAATTTAACGGGCTTGGCGGAATGCTATATCGCGGCAATTCCTTTCTTCCATTCTACTCTCTTTGGAGATTTATTTTTTGTAGGCATAATGTTCGGACTTTTCGAAATTCTAAAAGCAAGACTTCCGCAATTAGCAAAAATTTAAAACTGCTACTTATTAAACCGGCCTTCTTAGTGGAGGCCGGATTTTTTTAATAATATGTCTGAAAAGATTCCTGCTCTTTTAATAGACTTTGACGGTGTTTTGAAAATAGGTGATGAACCTGCCTCGGATGCCGGCGATTTTCTTAAGTTCATTCAGGAAACTAAAATTCCATCAATTATTTTAAGCAATTCTAGTTTAAAAACCGGCCATGATATTATTGAATTTCTTAAAACTAGTTCAATTGATTATAATATTTCAGCCGTTACCGCTGCAGATGCTGCATATAATTATATTGAAGTGAAATATAAAAGTGTATCCGTTTATTGCACCGATTCTATAAAGAAGACTTTCAGCAGATATATTAATGATGAGAATCCGGAAGCGGTTATTATCGGAGATCTTGGTGATAGATGGGATTATGCTGTTATGAATGAAATATTTAAAAAAGTTCTTGCCGGTGCTGATATAATAGCAATGCACAAAAATAAATTCTGGAAACCGGACGGTAAAAATATTTCCCTGGATGCAGGACCATTTATTTCTGCAATTGAATATGCTTCTTCAAAGGAAGCCGTATTAATAGGCAAGCCTTCTAAACATTATTTTAAGTCTGCTCTTGATAAATTAGGAATTAAACCAGGCGAAGAATTTATTATGATTGGGGATGATATTGAAAATGATATTTATGCTGTTCGGGAAATTGGAGGTAAAGGAATATTGATTTATACAGGAAAAACTAAATTTCCTTTAAAGCAGAATATTAAAAAACCTGATTATGAAGCATTCAATCTGACTGAAGCAATTTCTATCCTTAATAAAATTATGAACATATCTTAACTGTAATTTAAATTAATCCTGGGGTCTTCTTGCCCATGCTAGCTCAACAATTTTTTTTAAAGCCTGAGAGTATGACAATCCGTAGGCTTCCGCAGACCGTGCGAAACCTGAGCAAATGCTTAAATCCGGATTCGGATTAACTTCAAGTACATACAATTCATTTTTTTTGGAAAGACGGATATCTACACGTGCATAATCTCTGCATCCCATAACTTTAAATGCTTTGAGGCTGATTTTATTTACTTTAGCTTCTAAACTTTTCGGCAATTTTGCCGGACAAATAGGGACAGTCTTATGGAAAGACTCATGATTTGGATCCCATTTTGCCTGGAATGAAACAATATTATGCAGATACTCAGGCATTTCAGAAAAATCTATTTCACTAATCGGCAAAACTTGAGGTTCTTTATCTCCCAGAATAGCGGCATTCAATTCTCTCCCTTCAATATATTCTTCTACCAGGCATGGCTGCGAAAACTGCAGAAAAAGATATTCGATTCTGCTCTTAAGCTCTTTATTATTTCTAACAATAGAATTATTGTCAATTCCTACGCTTGCATCTTCAAAAACAGGTTTTACTATAAGCGGATAATTAAGATCATGTTTATAGTGACTTTCCTGCTGATTGAATAAAATGAAATCGGGTGTTTTTATACCGGCATTCTGCAGAAGTTTTTTCGAAAGTTCTTTGTCTTGGCAGTTAGCCAAAGCTAGGGGAGGTGCGCCTGTATAGGGAATTTTCAGCAATTCAAGTAATCCCACCACGTTCATTTCCATACGCGGATCTTCTTTATAAATCTCCACGAAATTGAAAATAACATCAGGTTTATTCTTTTTTATATCTTTAATGATGCTTTGAATATCATCATTAATATTCAGCAGATAGGTATTAAATCCCTCGTTAATAAGTGCTTTTTCAATAAGCTCAAATTCTTCAAAAGGAGTCAGGTTATCCGGATTGCTCTCTTTTTTACCCCCTTTTTGAGTAGATTTTGGAGACGGTCCGGGCTCATTATAAATTAACGCAATTTTCAGTTTTTCATTCATCATTCCGCAAAATATAAAAAAAAATATTTTCAGCAAAATTTCTATTATGATTTAATTCTTTCCATTACTTAAATTAGATTTATAAAAATCTTATATGTTATGAGTTTTTATCCCCAGCCTTATAAATACCAGTGCGGACCATTTGCATTGAAATACGGACTAGTAATGCTCGGCCGTTTTGAAAATGAAAGAGAAATAGGCAAAAGAGCAGGAAGTACCTGGTGGTATGGTACCGATGAAATTGGTCTTGCCAAAGCCGCTAAATATTATAACTGTAAAATGAAATACTTCCGGAGGGAAACTCCGGAGGATGCGGTAAAAGCGCTTATAACAAATTTAAAAGGAGGAAATCCCTGCATACTAAGCGTTGATAATTGGGAACATTGGCTTACTGTAATCAATGAGCAGCAAAATAAATTTATTGTGGTCGACAGCGGAAAAGATAAAGTGATTGTGATATACACGGCAAAACAGCTTGCTAAAAGATGGAAATACGTTGATGATGACACCGGTTATGTCAGTTACGATGGATATGCATTAACTTCAAAATTTAAACCAGCTACCAAAGCGAAATTCTCTCTTGAAAAAGCCAGGTATGTAATGCGGGACAGGAATAAAGAGCTGGCCGATAAATGGGACACATACTTTAACGATCTTATTAATATCTGCCGACCGAGAACGCCGCTTTTAAAAAGAACAATCTCCTTTAATGAATTTTTAAGAAGGCATGAGAATCTCCTCGTAAGGCAGATAGCTCATTGGCATGGATTGCCGTCTTACAAAGAACTTGGAAAGATCTTAAAAAATTTGCAGTTTGTTGCAGAGGTTTATGATCTTGTAATTTATATCGAAGACCAGAAGAAAGCTTTGATTGATCTTTCCTCTTTATTGATGATGTATGCATGCGGAAAGTATGGAATGGATCCTATTTATTAATTATATATTAACTGTTTCTTTTACAGCGGAATTCCGGAGCAGTTGAATTTCAATAGTCTATCATTATTAAAAGGGAAATGAAATGAGCGCTACAATTAAAAAGAATGAGAAGATCTTAAACAGGGATACATCGGCACTTTTATTAATTGATATCCAGGAAAAAATATTAAATGTAATGCATCATAAAAACCAGGTAGTTGAAAACTCATTGAAATTAATTAAAGGGTTTAAAATTCTAAATATTCCGATTTTCTATACCGAACAGTACCCGAAAGGGCTTGGTTCTACGGCAGCATCTCTGCTTAAAGAGCTCGAGGGTTTAAGCCCAATCCAGAAAATGAGCTTCAGCTGTTATGGCGCCGAAGGATTTATAACAAGACTTAAAGATAATAATGTTAAACAAGTTGTAGTTGCCGGAATTGAATCCCATGTATGTATCCAGCAAAGCGTGCTTGACCTGCTTGCAAATGAGTTTCAGGTAAATGTCGCCGCCGACTGCTGTTCTTCGAGGAAGGAAACCGATTACCAGTTTGCACTTGAACGAATGAGGATTCATGGAGCGGAAATTACAACCGCAGAAGCAATATTGTTTGAGCTGCTGAGCGTACCGGGTACGGATGAATTTAAAGAAATATCGGAGATAATTAAATAATAACTATTCCATTCTTCATTACCAGTCTCACCACTACATCTGCCGATAAATGCGCATCACTTTAAAATCCGAATAGTCTGTACTAGTTGAGTTTTTTTATTATCTTACCGAAATGAATTCAGGCAAAACTCCAAAAAACCCTGTAATGAAGCCGGAAGTTCGCGGTATACACCATGTTACAGCCATTGCGGGGGATCCGCAGCAAAACATGGACTTTTATTCAGGGGTTCTTGGATTAAAGTTTATTAAAAAAACTGTCAATTTCGACGATCCGCATACGTATCATTTTTATTTTGGAAATGAAATAGGGAATCCGGGAACTATTTTAACTTTTTTCCCATGGACAAATGAGGCATCAAAAGGTAAAAAAGGAGTGGGGCAGTTAACAACAATATCATTTTCAATCCCCTCCTCAGCCTTAGATTTCTGGATTGAAAGATTTAATAAGTTAAACATTAAATTTTCGGGCCCTGAAAAAAGATTCAACGATAGTGTAATATCCTTCGAAGATCCGGATGGAATTGAGCTTGAGCTTATTACTTCTTCCAGGGATAACAGGCATCAGTTTGAGAACAGCGATATCCCTAAAAATTTCTCAATAAGAGGCTTTCACAGCATTACACTTTCTGAAGAAAGATCAAACCGCACATTGGAGCTAATGACTTCAATTCTTGGATTCAGAAAAGTCTCCGAAGAAGATAACCGGTTTAGAATTGAAAGCGGTTCCGGAGGCCCGGGCACATTTGTAGATATACTTGTGAATCCGAATTTAATGCCCGGCGGAATGGGAGTCGGAGTAGTACATCATGTGGCATGGAGAGCTAAAGATGATGAAATTCAGGTGGCTCTTCAAGCAAGATTAATTGATGAAGGGTATAACGTTACGCCTGTAATAGACAGAAATTATTTCCATTCTATTTATTTTAAAGAACCGGGGAATATTTTATTTGAAATAGCAACCGATCCGCCGGGATTCATGACTGACGAATCGAAAGAAAATCTTGGAACTTCTTTAAAACTGCCACCATGGCTGGAAAACCGGAGGGAAGAAATTGAAAAATCTCTGCCAAAGGTAAGTCTGCCTGTTCATACCAAGACAGATTCAAATATCAAAGAATAAAACCACTCAATGATTGTTGCAAGTTGTTTGAATAATTCAGAGCAGATTATAATGTTATTCGAACAATCTTAAATTAAAATGCTTTATTTAATATTATTGTTGACAATTTTATTTGCGGCAAGCTGTTTAATAATTGCTTATCATGTGAATAAAAATTTTACTGCCGGACAAAAAGATTATTCATCCGCTCCCCGCAAGAAATTCTCAGTAGTGATTGCTGCAAGAAATGAAGAAAAAAATATCCCTGCATTAATAGGCTCACTGGCAGAAATTAATTATCCCGCTGAAAATTATGAAGTGATAATAGCAGATGATAATTCATCAGACAGAACTTATAGTTTAGCATCAAAGCTTGCAGAAGCCTCTTCCCATATTAAAATTTTAAGAATCGACGGGAAAGAATTGCCCGGGAAAAAGGGAGTGCTTTGGTTCGGTATATCAAAAGCGCTCAATGATTATATTTTAATCACTGATGCTGACTGTATTCCTGAAAGGAATTGGTTAAACAATTATTCATCGAAATTTACAGAGGGCTTTGATTTCCTTTTTGGAATTGCCCCGTTTATAGTAGATGGAAGTTTTATTAATAAGATATCCTGTTTTGAGAATATGAGAAGCTCCTTAATAAGTTTCGCGGCTGCGTCCATGAGTATTCCTTATTCTGCATCAGCCAGAAATTTCGGATTTAGGAAAAGTTCATTTATTTCTTTAAAGGGCTATTTCAATATACAGGAAACTTTAAGCGGCGATGACGATCTCCTCTTGAGAGAAGCATTAAAAAATAAAATGAAGATCGGAATTGTTCCCTTCGATGGTTCTAGAGTTTATTCATTTACTAAGTCTAATTTAACAGATTATATCAAGCAGAGATCGAGGCATACAAAAACATCATTTTACTATCTGCCGGTTCATAAAATTCTTCTCTCCTATTGGCATTTAATCAATATTTTCTTTCTATTATCTCCGCTGCTTTTATATGTTAATCCCATATTTCTTTTGCTTTTCTTAACTAAAATTTTTTTCGATCTGTTTTTGGTATTGGCATTTCAGAAAAAATTCGGTTATAAATTTAATCCGGTTGAAATAGTATATCTTCAGATTTTTTACGAGCTCTTTTTAGTCATAAATTTTTTCGGCGCTTTATTAAGAAAGGATGTATGGCGTAGAAATGAACAGCAATGATCCGCATAAAGATACTCCGGTTTTATTTGCAGGCGAAAATTCGGACAGTGCCAGAGCTGCTGCAGTCATGATTCATGGGAGAGGCTCCGGTGCAGGAGAAATATTAACACTTGCCGGGCAGCTTCCTAAGGATGGTTTTATCTTTGCCGCTCCACAAGCGAGTGCTAATACCTGGTATCCCTACAGCTTTCTTTATCCCATTGAGCAAAATGAACCGTGCATCACCTCCGGTTTAAAAAAAATAGAGGGTGTTATTTCTGAATTAAATAAAAAAAAGATTCCTCATGAAAGAATTTTGCTGCTTGGTTTTTCTCAGGGGGCCTGCCTGGCTTTGGAATTTGCAGCCAGGAATCCCGCAAGGTACGGCGGAATAATTGGATTAAGCGGAGGATTAATAGGAGAAAGAATAATTGAAGAAAAATATTCAGGAAATTTGAGCAGTACTCCTGTTTTTCTAGGGTGCAGCGATTCAGATCCGCATATACCGCTTGAAAGGGTGATTCAATCATCACAAATATTTAAGAAACTTAACGGTCAAGTGGAAAGAAGAATCTATAAAAATATGCCTCATACAATTAATGAAGATGAAATTTCTTTTATCAAGCAATTAATGAATTCCTTTCAATTATAAAATCCCATTTTTTCAATTTTTTCCCATTTATCTCGACTGTTGCCATTTGGTACAGTTTCTCAAACTATAGCAGCAGAAAACATAGGTTTTTGAGGCAAGTTTAATTTTATTTGTTTTATAGCACAAATTTATCTATTTGAACCCGTTTTTATAAATTTGTCTTATTGTAAAAAGTTAAATTTTTTGAACAAAATATGGAATACTCTTTGTACTTACATTGAAAAATATCGAAAATGGAGATTTTTGATGATTAAAAATTATATAGGATTAGTTATTATTTTCATTATGGTTTTATCTGGATGTACAGAGGATAATTTTGTTGAAAATCCTATAACTGCGGAGCTTGAGGGCAAATCATTGATCAACCTTCCTAGATCTATACAGGCAGAAGTAGGTGTAGTTTTTTCAGCGTCAAGT
>DAISZW010000306.1:0-2373 GCA_036824595.1 Ignavibacteriaceae bacterium | reverse complement strand
ATGATGATATTTTTTCCTTATTGCTAATTGTAAAGCCTGAATTAATCATTATCAGCAGCGATTTGAATTCGGAAATCCTGGTGAAATTAATTGCTTTCGTTAAAGATCTGAACACTTCGCTTATAGTTCTGTCAACGCAGCCTCAAGATACTATTACACGGCAATTAAAAATCAGCAATTCAATTTATCCTATTATCTTAAAACCTTTTACCGAGGATGAACTGCTTCATTCCATCTCTATGTGTTTAAATGGTAAGTTGAATAGCAATCTACATTAGGTTCTGTAAAATCTGCATGATCATTTCAAAAGGATTACAATGAATATTCTATTAGTTTACCCGGAGTATCCTGATTCATTCTGGAGCTTTAAACATGCACTAAAATTCATATCGAAGAAGGCCGGTTTTCCGCCGTTGGGACTGTTGACAGTTGCAGCGATGCTCCCTGCTGAATGGGCAAAAAAATTAGTCGATACTAATACAGGGAAATTAAAAGACAAGGATATTCTTTGGGCGGATTATGTTTTTATAAGTGCAATGTCAATACAAAGCGAATCGGCAGATCAGATTATAAGCAGATGTAAAAAGCTGAAGAGAAAGATCGTAGCCGGCGGACCGTTATTCACAAGCAGCCCGGGAAATTATAAAAATGTAGATCATCTTATCCTCAATGAAGCTGAAATAACCCTGCCGAAGTATATAAAAGATTTAAAACAGGGAAATCCAAAGCCTATTTATGGTTCGGAAGAATGGGCCGATGTTGCCGCTACTCCCCTTCCCCTCTGGAAAATTCTGCCGATGAATAATTATAGTTCAATGAACCTTCAATATTCACGCGGATGTCCGTATGACTGCGATTTCTGCGACATTACAGTTCTATACGGCAGAAAACCGCGCACCAAAACAAGGGATCAGGTAATTGCCGAACTTGATGCACTTTATTTCAGAGGCTGGAGAGGCCCGGTTTTTTTCGTCGATGATAATTTTATCGGAAATAAGACCAAGCTGAAGAAAGAAATTCTTCCTGCAATAGCAGAATGGATGGAGAGAAGAAAAAATCCTTTTTACCTGAATACCGAGGCCTCCATAAATTTAGCCGACGACGAACAATTAATGGAGATGATGGTACTGGCAGGATTCGAAGCTGTTTTTATCGGCATAGAATCTCCTAACGAGGAAAGTCTTGCTGAATGCAATAAGCACCAGAACAGGAACCGCGACCTGATTTCCAGCATTAAGAAAATACAAAAAGCAGGTCTGGAAGTACAGGGGGGATTTATCGTCGGTTTTGATAACGATCCTCCATCAATTTTTGAGAAGCTGTCCGGGTTTATCCAGGAAAGCGGAATAGTAACTGCAATGGTGGGATTATTAAATGCACCGAAAGGTACGAAGCTTGAGAGAAGGCTGGAGGATGAAGGAAGAATGCTAAAAGAATTTACCGGCAGCAACACAGATTTTTCAATAAACTTTATTCCGCGGATGGATTTAACCACACTTCTTGAGGGATATAAAAAAATCCTGAATAAAATTTATTCTCCAAAGCATTATTATCAGCGGGTTATGATGTTTATAAGAGAATTTGAACCGAAAAAGGAGAAAGTTTTTCATTTTAATCCGAATTATATTCTGGCATTATTCAGATCGATGTATAAACTGGGACTTATCGGAAAGGAAAGGATATATTACTGGAAGCTGTTTTTCTGGACACTATTCAGGAAACCCCGGCTGTTTTCCCTAGCAATATTATTCACAATTTATGGCTTTCATTTCAGAAGAATATCCGGCATCTCTGCATAAGCATTACAATAAAAAATAGAATTGCTGAAATGCATGCCTGTTTCTTACTTTAAATACAGACATATTATTCCCGGTATAATATTTACCCTTTAAAATCATGCTTAAACAGGCGTATAAAACATTTCAAACAGAATAATTCGGGAAAAATTAGGTTGAGCACCTTTTATTGCGTAACTTCAGCTGCCGGCAATTAGGCCGGGATTTTTTTTTATTATATTTATTAGAGGTCCAAAGTGAGTACCAGTTTATTCGTAGGTTCGCTCCCTTGGTCGATTAACGATCAGATTTTACAGAACACATTTGAAGAGCATGGAACAGTTGTTTCGGCAAGAATTGTTACCGATAAAAGAACAGGGAGGTCCAGGGGTTTCGGTTTTGTTGAAATGGGAAATACATCAGATGCGCAAAAAGCAATACATGCATTGAACAATTCCATATTAGAGGGAAGAAGCATTACTGTTAATGAAGCTAAACCGCGAAGTTAAAATATTTATAATTAAGCTTCGTAAAGGCTGTGTTTGACGCAGCCTTTTTTGTTTTAAAGCAGGGACATGCTGCATCATTTTTTTCATCT
>DAISZW010000025.1:18385-25650 GCA_036824595.1 Ignavibacteriaceae bacterium | reverse complement strand
GATACAACAGTAGTAACCGGAGAGAAAAAATCTGCAATAAAAAATGCTCTTCTTTTCTTAAGAACTTTTGCAAAGAATTTGTTTTTTGATTATGAAACAATAAGCATAAATTTTACAAACGATAATTCACTCTCCAAATCGGGGATACTGGGGAAGGGAACCGGTTTTAATAATTTTTGGGGATTTGCATTTAAAGAAGATAACGGACCTTCACGCGGTTTTATGTTCGGCTTAAGCGGCCAGGTAGGGAGAAGGGCCCCTGGAAATTTACAGGATGCATTTTCGCAGAAGAATAAACTCGATTTTAAAACTTCCAGGCCTTTATGGTCGGGTGCAAAGATCGATTTAAATTGGTCTGTCGGCTGGTCGATGAACAAAACCACAACTCTCAGAGTTGATGAAGACGGCAGCATGTTTATATCTAATGTAGCCTCTACAGGATCGATAGACAGAACATTTTTATCTTTTCCGTCGTTTCTATTTTTGAGTGTTTTCAAGAGCGGCATAAAACAGGTTAACGAACTTTACGACCGGGAATCGGAAAATCCGACTGAAAATCTTTCCAACGCATTTATTCAGGGATTTGAGAGTTTTCCTATTCTTTCCAAACTTTCATTTTTAAAAAATTACTCGAAATATATCCCGCGTCCGAACTGGAATATAAGCTGGGACGGATTGGAATCATTCTTCTTATTTAAAGCATTTGCAAAAAGAGTTTCATTAAGCCACTCCTACATCTCAAACTATACCGAGGGATGGAAAATAAATCCTGATGGAAATAAAGAAATTTTAAGTCAGCGTATTGATTACGGTTTTTCACCGCTTTTCGGATTGAATTTCGGCTTTGGTGAATTATGGGGCGGCAATCTAACCACAAGCGTAAAATATTCTACTAAAACAAATTACGATCTCGGAAAATCAACTCAAAAAATTACTGAAACTTATTCAAGAGATATCGGTATCACAGCAGGATATTCCAAATCCGGATTTGAACTGCCGTTGTTTGGCATTTCCCTTAAAAATGATATCGAATTCAGCTTTTCGTATTCAAGCTCGAAGAATTCTACGGTTATCTTTGATATGAATGATTTTAGAGAGGAAGGCACACCGCAGGACGGAACTACACGCACAACATTAGAACCTAGAATTAAATATACTATCAGTTCTAAGGTTACTCTCTCTATTTTCTACAGGCGTTCATCGGTCGAACCGGAAGGTGCAGCAAGAATTCCTCCAACTACTACTAATGAAGCCGGGCTGGATGTGCATATTTCCATCCAGTAATCTGGATTAATTGTGTAATTTTATATTTATTAATTGTATCCTTATTGGTCAGTTTCGGGTATTATTTTATTCAGATAACCGGATTTATAAGTTTACGACTGACAATGTAAAACGAAAAAAGGATGCTTAATTTTATGAAAAATAGAAAAATACTCTGGGTAGATGATGAAATTGAACTTTTAAAATCGCATGTCATTTTTCTCTCCGAAAAAGGATATGACGTGGATACAGTTACAAATGGTGAAGATGCAGTTTCCCAGGTAAAGGAGAAACCTTATGATCTTATATTCCTTGATGAAATGATGGCGGGTATGGGGGGACTTGAAACCCTCGGACAAATTAAAGACTACGATCCCAATATACCTGTGGTTATGATTACCAAGAATGAAGAAGAAACCTTGATGAATGAAGCTATCGGAGGAAAAATTCTTGACTACCTTACAAAACCTGTTAATCCAAGCCAGGTTCTTCTTGTTTGTAAAAAGATTCTTGAAGGAAAAAAAATAACCGGGGAATATGCAGCAAAAGATTATCTCCAGGATTTTAACCAGATCTCACAAGCGCTGCTGCGGGGTTTAGACTTTGATGAATGGATTGATATTTATTTAAAGCTTGTTAACTGGGATATTGAGCTCGATTCGTATCCTGAAATCGGTCTCCGGCAGACTCTTAATGATCAGAAGAGGGAAGCTAATAAAGAGTTTTCCAAATTTGTTGAAAAAAATTATACTAACTGGATTTTTAATGTTAATGATGCTTACACTCCTACATTAACTACAGAAATCGTAAATAAATACCTGATCGATAAACTGAATACCTCGGAAAATGTATTTTTCTTTGTGCTGGATTGTCTGCGTTTGGATCAATGGCTGCTTATGGAAAAGCATCTGCTCGATTTTTATAAAATCGACAAAGAATATTACTATTCAATCCTGCCTACCGCGACTCCTTACGCAAGGAATTCGTTATTCAGCGGATTATTTCCTTCGGACATAGAAAAATATTACCCGCAGCTTTGGCAGACCGGTAAAGATGAAGATGAAAGGAGTATGAACAAGTATGAAAAGGAGCTCCTTCAGCTCCTGCTGGACCGAAAAAAGGTTAAGCTTAGAAACGAACTCAAGTATATAAAGATTATCGATCCGGAAGTCGGAAGAAATTTCGAACAGAATATACTATCTTATCAGAATACCCATCTTACTGCCGTAGTAGTAAATTTTCTGGATATGATTGCACACAGCAGATCGGATTCCGATATTCTTAAAGAAATTGCACCCGATGAGCCTGCATACCGTTCACTGACAAACAGCTGGTTTACATTTTCTTCGCTGCTGTCGACACTGAAGAGCCTTGCCCATCTTAAAAATGTAAAAATAATTATCACTACAGATCATGGAAGCATCAGGTCGCTCCGCGGTGCAAAAGTTTTAGGAGATAAAGAAGCTTCGACGAATTTAAGATTTAAATACGGCAGAAACTTAAAAGTTGATGAGAAGCATGCAATTTATATAAAAAATCCTGCTGATTATAAACTTCCTAAACGCGGTGTTACAATTAATTATATAATTGCCAAGGAAGACTATTATTTCGTTTATCCAACGGATTACCATAAATATCTCACTTATTATAAAGATACTTTTCAACACGGCGGTATTTCGATGGAGGAAATGATTCTTCCGGTAATTACAATGGAACCAAAATAAAAGTGGAATTCCCGTATTCGAAGCAGGCAGCATCACTGGATGAGTCGGTTCAGCTTGCAAATGAATTTTCAGGCTGTATAAAAGGGGATGAGGTAATCGTTCTTAATGGAAATCTCGGAACCGGTAAAACCTTTTTTATAAAAGAAGTACTGAAGAATCTGGGTGTAGATGAAGTTTCCAGTCCTACCTTTACATTAATAAATGAATACTCCGGGAAGTTTAAAATTTATCATTTTGATTTTTACAGGATAAATAAACCTGCCGAATTAATTGATATCGGTTATTACGATTATTTTAACAAAGATGCCGTTATTTTCATCGAATGGGGTAATTTGTTTCCGGAAATGCTTCCGAAGAAAAGAATCGAAATTAATATTGCTTTTTTGCCGCAGACGGACTTCATGGGTGATGAAGATTTTGCCAGATTATTCTCAATTTACAAATATGAATGAAATTACTCCCATCCTGGCTATAGAAACTTCACAGAATTTATGCAGCACCTGTGCATATTTGTCGGGGAAAAATTTTTTTGAGCAGAGCTTTGAATTAAAACATTCTCACGCTGAAAGATTATTTGAACTCATTGATAAAGTTATAAATTCTGCAGGAATAGAAATTGACAAGTTCAAAACTATAGCTGTATCTTCGGGACCCGGTTCATTTACAGGTTTACGGATCGGGATGTCTGCCGCAAAATCGATCGCTTATGCTTTATCGATGCCAATAATTCCTGTCCCAACGTTCGAAGCTTTTGCTCTGCAGATAATCGATTTAATTCCGGGAAATATGGAATTCATCATAGCAAATAAAGTAAATTCGGAAGAGATTTTTTATGCAAAAGTTAAAAATTCTGCAGATCGAAAATCTTATTCATTTATTGAAGAACTCCAAATAATCAGGAAAGAAATCCTTAAACTGAAATCGGATGGATCTTTATTATTTGGCAATGCATTATTAAATTTACCCACGAAAGATAAGATTCTTATAAAAAACGAAGATTTTACAGCGGAAAATAACGTTATTTCTGCTCCAAATGCCGGATATATCGCAAAATGGGCTGAACGGTTTGGCAATAAATTATTAACTTATGATTACGAATTTTTGGAACCTAATTATCTTAAAGATTTTATTATAAAGGAAAAGGAAAAAAAGTTATGAAATTTCTCAGTATTTTTTTTATGGCCTGCTCTTTAACTTTTGCCCAGCTTGTTTCTCCTAAAGTAGCAACTCAGCAGATTGAGTACGATTTCGGCACTGTTGAACAGGGAACAATTGTAAAACATAGTTTCATTATTACAAATACCGGCGGAGATGTATTAAAAATAAATCATGTAAACGCATCTTGCGGATGCACTGCCGCTAAACCTGATAAAAGCGAATTGTCTCCTGGTGAATCGACGAACATCAATGTGCAGTTTAATACAAACGGACGGAAGGGGAAACAGAGAAAATCAGTTTATGTAAATACAAATGATCCTGAAAATGGGAAGCTTGAACTAAAGATTTATGGAGTTATTGTAAAGTCGGAAGCAGAGCCAACAGCAGAAAAGAAAGAGACTAATTAATGGCATGGTTTAAAAGATCTAAAGAGAACATTTCACCTGATACGCAGAAGAAAGAACTGCCCGATGGTTTATGGGAGAAATGTCCTAAATGCGGCGAAATAATTCATAAGAAGCAGCTTGAAGCAAATCTTTGGACATGCACGAAATGCGACTACCACTTCAGAATCGGAAGCCAGGAATATATTGAGATCCTTCTGGATAAAGGCACTTTTAAAGAGATAGATAAAAGAG
The DNA here is from genome assembly GCA_036824595.1 of Ignavibacteriaceae bacterium. GTDB lineage: Bacteria > Bacteroidota > Ignavibacteria > Ignavibacteriales > Ignavibacteriaceae > DATKLQ01. The sequence continues at coordinate 20,867 of DAISZW010000025.1, read as the reverse complement.
TAACTGCAGCCGATCCTCTAAAATTTACGGATACAAAAAAATACACCGATAGGATTCAGGATACTGTTAAAAAACTAGGCCTCAATGAAGCGGTGTGCACCGGTACAGGGAAAATTAATGATCTAAGCGTGGCATTTGCCTGTATGGATTTTAAATTTATCGGCGGAAGCATGGGATCTGTTGTAGGCGAAAAGATTGCCAGAGTAATTGATAAAGCTGCCAGAAACAAAATTCCTTTGATAATTATTTCTTCAAGCGGCGGAGCCAGGATGATGGAAGGCGCATATTCACTTATGCAGCTTGCTAAAACCAGCTCAAGACTTACTAAATTGGCTGCAGCCAAAGTTCCTTATATATCTGTAATGACTGATCCGACAACCGGCGGTACAACAGCAAGCTATGCGATGCTGGGCGATGTTCTTATTGCAGAACCGCAGGCTCTAATCGGTTTTGCCGGTCCAAGGGTAATTAAACAGACAATCGGAAAAGATCTGCCGGAGGGTTTTCAGCGTTCTGAATTCCTGCTTGAACACGGATTTATCGATCTTGTTGTTCCTAGAAAAGACTTAAAAAGCACCATACATAATATTTTAAATCTGTTAAACTGAGACTGCTATTAAAACCGTAAGCAGCATTGAAGAGATTCAAAAGCTTTCCCGGAAATTAAAAAGGGAAGGTAAAACAATCGGTTTTGTTCCTACCATGGGGTATCTTCATGAAGGGCACCTTTCTTTAATCAGGCATTCAAAAGAAAAAGCCGATATCACTATTGTCTCTGTTTTCATTAATCCTGCACAATTTGCGCCCAACGAAGATTTTAATCTTTATCCCCGCGATATTGAACGGGATAAAAAGCTGCTTATCGATGAAAAAGCTGACTACTTGTTTTTTCCGGTTGAAAGCGAAATTTATCCGGAAGGCTTCCAGTCCAATGTTTTGGTAGCTCAAACCACTAAAATTCTTGAAGGCGAATTAAGGCCGGAACATTTTAAGGGAGTTACTACTATTGTCGCTATTCTTTTTAATTGTGTAAATCCTGATTATGCTTTTTTCGGACAGAAAGATGCGCAGCAGACTTCAGTGATAAAGCAGATGGTACGCGATCTGAAATACCCGGTAGAAATTGTTGAATGCCCGATAGTCCGTGAAAAAGACGGTTTGGCTCTCAGCTCCAGGAACATTTATCTTTCTGAGGAAGATAGGAATAAAGCACTTATGCTTTTTAAAGCTTTGAATGAAAGTAAAACTATGATTGATAACGGCGAAAGAGATGCAAAAAAAATTATAAAGAATATCGGGGCGCTGTTCCTAGTCGAAAAAAATATCCATTTAAATTATGTAAGCATTGTTGATGAAAAGTTTAATCTGATAGAAAGACTAGAAGATGGAACCTGGTATTATGTGCTTATTGCCGCCAAAATCGGGAAAACCCGATTAATCGATAATATAAAATTTAAGATTTGAGAATATTAAATTTGCATTTTTCTGCAGACTGAATTTACCCCTATTAGAACCAAAGCTTTTTCATAAACGAATTCAAAATCAAGATGTTGAATTATCTTTCCGGCATTTCCTCCCGTTAAATAAATCATTATCTCATCTGCTTTTTCAGTTTTTTTCAGGTAATTCCGCAGCCTTTCGATTAAACCGGCATTTGAATTAATTATCCCCGATGCAATTGATGACATAGTGCTTTTCCCTATGATATTTTTATAATCATTTTCAGAGGTACCCGGAAGCTGCGCCGTATTTTTCTGCAGTGAATCAAACATCATCTGTATTCCGGGTAAGATCATTCCACCGGTAAACTCTCCCGGCATTTTCAGGATGTTTACGGTTGTTGCAGTTCCGAAGTCAATTGCTAAAATAAAATTATTGCTTTTTATAAAGACCGGAAATTTTTTTTGAACAAGATAATAAGCACCTTCTGCCGAGCATATTCTGTCAATTCCCAGAGTGTCTTTTGTTTCGTAATTTAATTTTATGCTGAACGGAGAATTTATATCAATTATATACGGTTTTATTCCGGAAATTTTTTTTATTCCATTTGATAAAACCGCATTCAATGAGGGAACCACGGATGAAATTCCGGATGATTTGAATTTTTTATTTTCAAGATATTTTAGGAAGGCGTTTTCATCTTTAAATGAATTGAAATCAAGGATTTCACTATCCTTAAAGAACGCAGATTTAATATTTGTATTTCCTATGTCGCAGGCAAGAAACATTATCTTAAGCTCACTTCGCCGAAGTGAATTTTTTCAATCTTCCCTTTTGATTTAAGCAGCAGAAAACCTTCGTCATCAACATCTTCGAATATTCCGTACTTTGTATTTTCACCGTCGGTAACCGTAATCTTTTCTCCGATCATTCTGCATTTTTCTTTCCAGTCCTGTAAAATTCCGGCGGAATTATTTTCAAGCTTTATTAAATGCTCCTCGAATATATTAAGAATTTCTGCGAGCACTCTTTCTCTTTCCGC
>DAISZW010000025.1:0-18285 GCA_036824595.1 Ignavibacteriaceae bacterium | reverse complement strand
GCAACCGAGAGGGAAGAACAAAAGTTTATCAGGTTTAAATTATTGCTGAGATATTTTTTGCTGTTTATAAGGATAGAAAATGTAAGATTCTGATCTTTAGCGCTGTACCAGACTTTTTCATTTCTGCCCCGACCTTTAGACTGCTTTTCAGCTAAAATAACTGTCCCATTTGTATTAAATTTATTTGCTTTGTTAAGCAGGAATAAATTCGTCGAATCAACTTCATCGATGTAAACAAAATGTCTTCCTATAAAATCGGTATCCAGCTTTATATCAAAAATTTCAATATTAAACATTATAATCCGGGTTTTTTCAAAAATACAGATAAATTTGAAAACAGTCACACTATTTGTCTGCTTTCTGTCAATTAGTCCGAGATAGTATGACAAGTTTTCTAAAATAAGAAATCAATAGAAGATTCTATAAGTTATTATTGTAAAAGGCTTTAAAAGCATTTTTCTCCAATGGCATAATAATGGAGTTTATGATAAACAATAATTTTAAAAAAAAGTAATGGCGGTACTATATCGCCTGATAAAAATAAAGGAGTAACAATAATGGGAAAAATAATTGGAATAGACTTGGGCACAACAAATTCTTGCGTCGCAGTAATGGAAGGAAATGAACCGGTTGTAATACCAAATTCTGAAGGAGGACGAACAACTCCGTCTGTTGTTGCTTTTACAAAAACAGGCGAAAGACTGGTTGGTCAGCCCGCTAAAAGGCAGGCCATAACAAATCCCAAGAATACAATTTTTTCGATTAAAAGATTTATGGGGAGAATTATGAATGAAGTCTCCCAGGAGATGAAGGAAGTTCCTTACGAAGTTGTACCCGGAGAAAGCAATTCGGCACGTGTAAAAATAGCAGACAGGATTTATTCTCCTCCGGAAATCAGCGCTATGATACTGCAGAAAATGAAAAAGACAGCAGAAGATTATTTGGGTCAGGAAATCACCGAAGCGGTTATTACCGTTCCGGCATATTTTAATGATGCTCAAAGACAAGCTACAAAAGATGCGGGAGAAGTAGCAGGTTTAAGAGTTAAGAGAATAATAAACGAACCTACCGCCGCTGCACTTGCTTACGGCTTGGATAAAAAAGCTAAAGATGAAATGGTTGCAGTTTACGATTTAGGCGGAGGTACATTTGATATTTCTATTCTTCAGCTAGGCGAAGGTGTTTTTGAAGTAAAAGCTACCAATGGAAATACACACCTCGGCGGAGACGATTTTGATCAGCGCTTAATTAATTATTTGGCAGATGAATTCCAGAAACAGGAAGGCGTTGATCTGAGAAAAGACCCGATGGCTTTGCAGCGTTTGAAGGAAGCAGCCGAAAAAGCAAAAATAGAATTATCCTCTTCATTGCAGACGGATGTTAACCTTCCGTTCATTACTGCTACGCAGGAAGGACCGAAACATTTAAACGTAACACTTTCAAGATCAAAATTTGAACAATTGATTGACGATCTTGTTGAGAAAACAAAAGAACCTTGCATCCAGTGTATGAAAGATGCAGGATTATCGGCTTCTCAAATCGATGAAGTTATTCTGGTTGGAGGTTCTACAAGAATACCGATGGTTCAGGAGCTCGTAAAGAAATTATTTGGTAGAGAACCGCATAAAGGTGTTAATCCCGATGAAGTTGTTGCAGTCGGTGCGGCAATTCAAGGCGGTGTTCTTTCAGGCGAAGTTAAAGATGTTCTTCTGCTTGATGTAACTCCTCTTTCTTTAGGAATTGAAACTCTAGGCGGTGTGATGACTAAGTTAATCGATGCCAATACAACTATTCCAACTAAGAAGAGTGAAATATTTTCAACCGCAGCGGACAGCCAGACATCTGTGGAAATACACATACTTCAGGGTGAGCGTCCGATGGCCTCCGACAACAGAACTCTCGGAAGGTTTCATCTTGATGGTATTCCTCCGGCACCGAGAGGGATTCCGCAGATAGAGGTTACCTTTGATATCGATGCAAACGGCATTCTTCACGTAAGTGCAAAAGATAAGGCAACCGGAAAAGAACAAAGCATCAGGATTACTGCTTCAAGCGGATTGTCTAAAGAAGAAGTTGAAAAGATGAAGAGAGATGCTTCCGAACATGCGGCAGATGATAAGAAAAAGAAAGAATCGGTTGAAATCAGAAACCAGGCAGACAATCTAGTATTCCAGACAAAGAAACAGATGGAAGAAATGAAAGATAAGCTTTCATCCGATGCCAGATCAAAGCTTGAAAGCGCCATAAAGGTTGTTGAAGATGCTGTTGCATCAAACAACAGCGATCAAATGAAATCCGCAACTGAATCGCTTAATAAAGTCTGGAACGAAGTAGCATCGGAACTTTATCAGAAAGCCAGCCAGCAGCCGGGCGCCGGTCCCCAGGAAAGCGGAACCCAGCAGGCTAAAACCGATGAAAAAGAAGTTCAGGATGCTTCATACGAAGTAGTTGATGAAGAGAAAGATAAGAATAAGAAAAAATAAATAATTTCTTAAGCTTCAGGCTGTACGGCCTGAAGCTTCCTTAATATTAAGCAAATAATAAAAAACTAATAAAATAAATTAATACCGGAGGAAAACTATGTCAGAAGTGAAAAATAAAAACGGAGCCGCTGCTAACGGCAGTGTTGAAATCAAAGAACAGGAGCATATCCAATGGGAAAACCTTTTGGAAACAGAAAGAAGCTGTGCTCCTTTGGTAGATATTTATGAAACGGAGGACGATTATATTTTAACTGCTCATTTACCCGGGGTAAAAAAAGAGAATATCAAACTGAATATTGAAGACGGTTCTCTTTTAATCTTTGGTAAAATTAATTACCACGAGGCATTAAATAGAAAATATATTCTGAATGAATCCGACTTAGCAAATTATTACAGGAAATTCAAATTATCCGATAGTGTCAATTTAGAAAAAATTGAAGCATTATACGAAAACGGATTGCTTCAGATAAAATTACCGAAACACGATTATGTAAAGCCTCGTAATATTTCTATCAAATAACTTTAACTAAAATCTGAAAAAACTAAAATCCCGCATTAAAGCGGGATTTTTTATTTCTAATCGAATTTATTTCAAACACACTTTCTGCAATTGATTTTAATTATTGATTCCGATTGATTATTTTGCGGGATGAATTTCATTTAATACGCTTAAAGGATGACCCACAGCTCAAAAAAAAATAGAATTATATTTATCGATTTAATGCGCGCTTTTGCTGTTTTACAGATGGTTCAGGGTCATACGGTTGATGTACTTCTTGCAAATGATTATAGAACAATGGATTCTCCCTTTTTCGCTTTGTGGTTCTTCATGAGAGGTATGACTGCACCTATCTTTATGTTCACTTCGGGGATTGTGTTCACTTATCTTTTCAGATTAAACAATGAGCCGTTTGAAAAAAATCCGCGTTCGGTTAAAGGGTTTAAAAGAGTTTTGCTGCTGGTATGCCTCGGTTATCTCCTCAGGTATCCTACCGCAACCATCTTTGATTTTTCAGAAGTAACCGGTCAGCAGATGAAGATTTTTTTCGCTGTTGATGTTCTGCAATTAATCGGAATCGGAATTTTATTTATTTTAATATTCGCTTTCCTTGCGGAGAAATTTAAAATATCAGATTATATTTCATTCTCTTCCGGTGCAGTAATATTCTTCGGATTATCACCATTATTTGAGTCAATTAAGTGGAGCGAATTTTTGCCGGTGCCTCTTGCCGGATATTTTTATTACGGAACCGGTTCGCTTTTCCCGGTCTTTCCCTGGGCCGGATATCTTCTTGTCGGAGCAGTCTTGGGGAGCTACCTGGCAAAACATCCTCTTGTTTTTAAATCCTCAAAATTCAGCACTAAGCTTGCGGTATATGGACTAATTTTTTTAACGGTTACTTTATTAATTGAACTTCTAAGCAAGATTTATTATAGTGAAAGTTTTACATGGATCTCAAAGTACAGTATAATTCTTTTAAGAGTCGGTTTTGTTCTAATGCTTAATTCTCTGGTATCTTTTATTGCACTGAAGATTGATACTATTCCAAGATTCTTAATCCTTATAGGCAGAAATACTCTTCTGATTTATATTGTGCATTTAATGATACTGTATGGAAGCGCCTGGAATCCCGGACTCAGCCAATTATTTGCATACAGCTTTAATGTTTGGAAAACCGTAGGCACCGCACTGCTAATGATCTTAACAATGACTGCGATGGTTTTAATTATACATAAATTTAAAATAAGAAATAAGGAAGTTGTTACTTAGAGTTTATCTCTCTATATATTTTAATTTGAATTAAATTGATTTAGTTATTTGAAGAAGATTTCACAAAAATAATAGTTTAAATATTCGCACATGAGAAAATCCGGTACTACAAATTCTGTTTTAAAGGAGGAAGAAAAAAAATACGAGCAGTCTCTGCGCCCTTTAACAATGAAGGAATTTGCCGGCCAGTCAAAGGTTACTGAAAATCTGAACGTATTTATCTCCGCCGCAAAAAAGAGAGGGGAAGCGCTGGACCATGTGTTATTAACCGGGCCTCCCGGATTGGGGAAAACAACGTTATCTTACATAATTGCCAATGAACTCGGTGTGAAGCTGAAAATAACATCCGGTCCTGTGCTTGAAAAACCGGGTGATCTTGCAGGCCTTTTAACAAACCTTGAAGAAAAATCCGTATTGTTTATTGATGAGATACACCGGCTTAGTCCGGTTGTGGAGGAATATCTTTATTCCGCAATGGAAGATTATAAGCTGGACATAATGATTGATACAGGTCCGAATGCAAGGAGTGTTCAGATAAAACTTCCTTTTTATACTTTAATCGGTGCTACAACAAGAGCGGGAATGTTAACCGCTCCTCTGCGTGAACGCTTCGGAATTAAATTCAGGCTGGATTATTACGATTCCGGAAATCTTCACAGAATTATTCTTCGCTCATCAAAAATTTTAAATATAAAAATAGATGACGATGCTGCTTTGGAAATTGCCAAACGTTCGAGGGGTACGCCGAGAATAGCCAACCGGCTGCTGCGTAGAACAAGAGATTTTGCGGAGGTCGACAATAAAGACTGCATTGATATCCATGCGGCGAAGAAAGCCCTAAAAGCTCTTGAAGTTGATGAATTTGGCTTGGATGAAATGGATAAAGAAATTATTCTTACAATTATAGAAAAGTATAAAGGCGGACCTGTAGGTTTAGGCACATTGGCCGTTGCGGTTAATGAAGATCCCGGGACCATCGAAGAAGTTTATGAACCCTTCCTTATACAGCAGGGATTTATTCATCGGACTCCGCGAGGAAGGGAAGTAACCGAGCTTGCATACAAAAGTTTCGGCAGAACTTCCGGAAAAAATCCTGCAAAAAACAATACTCTTTTTGATTAAAGTAATTTTACTGAGTGATTAAAAGGCGGAGCATTCAAAAATTAAATATTTAATTATGAAATCACGTTTAATTTTTAATCTTATTTTATTATTTCTATTATCTTCACTGCCGAACGGCGCTGATGCACAGGATAAGTATTATGTTCCGCTGAATATAAAAAGAGCATATGAAAAACAAACCCGTTCGCTCGATGGAAATCCGGGCAAAAATTACTGGCAGAATTCCTCAAATTATAAAATAAAGGTTGCCCTCGATCCTTCATCCAACCTTATTACAGGAAATGAAGAAATAGAATATTTTAATAACAGTCCCGATAGCTTAGATGAAATAGTAATACGGCTGTATCAAAATCTTTATAAAGCCGGAGCTGAAAGGGACCTTTCGTTAAAGCATGAAGATCTGACTGACGGAGCAGTAATAACAAAGTTTAGTTTCAACAATAAAGAGATAGATATTGAGGGGAATCCCCAGGTCAATATTGACGGAACTAATTTTTTTTATAAACCGGATAATCGCATTTTACCCCGTTCTATGTGCACTCTTAAATTTGAGTGGAATTTTACCGTGTCTTCGCGCCACCTGAGAATGGGTGTATACGATTCCACATCTTTTTTCATTGCCTTTTGGTATCCGCAGGTTTCAGTTTACGATGATGTGGACGGCTGGGACAAAATTGATTATACCGGTCAGCATGAATTCTATAACGATTTCTGCAGCTATGACGTTGAAATTACTGTTCCGAATAAGTTTGCAGTATGGGCGACAGGAATTCTTCAGAATCCGCAGGATGTTTTTACTGATGAATATTTAAAGCGTTATAAATTGGCTAATCAATCTGATAAATTAGTTAAGATAATTTCCCAGGATGATCTGAATAAGAAAGATATATTCAGCAGTAAAGGAATGTTTAACACCTGGAAATTCAAAGCTGAAAATGTTAACGATTTTTCATTTGCAACAAGCGACCATTATTTATGGGATGCTTTGAGCATTAAGGCGGATAAAAATTCAGACAGACGCGTTTTCATTTCGGCCGCTTACAAAAAAGAATCGTCCGATTTTTATCATGTAGCCGAAATTTCAAAAAAATCTATCCGGTATTTTTCCGATGTATTGCCCGGTGTTCCTTTTCCGTATCCTTCATTGACAGTCTTCAACGGAGGAAGCACAGGAGGAATGGAATTCCCGATGATGGTAAACGACGGTTCATTTACTTCAATGATTAATACTGTAGGAACAACATCGCATGAAATTGCACACCAGTATTTTCCGTTCTTCGTAGGAACCAATGAAAGAAAATATGCTTTTATGGATGAGGGAATGGCTGTTATGCTGCCGTTCGGCTTCCAGGAGAATGAACTCGAAGGGAATTTTCCAAAAGCCAGAAATACTTATCAGTATGAAAATCTTGCCGGTAAAGAACTGGATATGCCGCCGATGACTCCTTCAGTGCTTTTGAAGAAGACAACATATAGAGTGGCTTCATACGTAAAGCCCGGACTTGCTTATTATTTTCTCAGGGAAACGCTCGAAAATGAAATTTTTGACAAAGCACTGCGTGAATACATTAATCGCTGGAATGGAAAACATCCTATTCCATTCGATTTCTTTTATACTTTTAATCATGCGGCCGGGAAAGATCTTGATTGGTTTTGGATTCCCTGGTTCTTTGAAAAAGGGTATCCCGATTTAGGTATAAAGAATGCATTCATTCAAAAGGGTAAGCTGCATGTAATTATCGAGAAAAGGGGGTCTGTGCCTGTTCCAATAAAATTAACCATTCTTCAATCCGATGATCCGGAAAGTTCCCGCATTGATATTGATGTAGTTTATAAAACTGCAGCAGTCTGGGAATCGGGAGAAGAAGAGTATTTAATTGAATATGATTTCCCCTTTGATGAAGATAAAATAAAAATTATAAGTTTAGGGAGTACGGATATTCCTGATATTGACACAACGAATAATGATTTCATTTTTAAGCGGGTAGAAGATCCTTAAATTGTGATTATTTTCATTATAAACCGACCTATTTCTGAGTATTTTAAGGTAAACAAAATTATGGAGGATATGATGGATAGGCTAAGAATAAAAGGAAACTGGAACGAATTGAAAGGCAGAATTAAGCAGAAATGGGGTGACTTGACCGATGATGATCTTACGTATGAGGAAGGAAAAGATGACGAACTAATAGGGAAAATTCAGAAGAAGACAGGCAGAACACAGGAAGAAATAATAGATTATATCAACAGCTTGTAAATCATTGAAAATAATTATAATAAGCCGCCTTTGACATGGGCGGCTTTTTTTTTGGAAAAAATCTCTCCAGGGCTAAAATCAAAGTTTTATTTGATTGAAAACCTACTTATCCGCATATTATTGCAATAACTTTTTTTGCAGTAATGAAATTAATTAAATACATTCTTTATTTTTCCCCTATAACAATTTTTATTATAATATCTTCGTTCAAAGATCTCAACAAAGGCGCCTTAGGAACACTCGACAATCCGATAAAAATTTATTTTACACCTTCGGTCGATGCCAACCGCATTACTTCAAATGCAAAAGAATTAATTAAATTTTTAGAAAAAGAAACCGGCTATTTTTTTACAACCGCCGTTCCGTCGAATTTTATCACCCTTGTTGAAGCATTCGGTACAAAGAAGGCGGATATTGCGGGCATCAATACTTTTTCATACCTGATGGCAAATGAAAAATACGGAGCTGAGGCAAGGCTCAGAATTGTAAGGGATAATAATGAGATAACTTATAAAGCCCAATTTTTAGCCCGCTACGATTCGGGGATAGACAATATTACGGATATCAGCGGAAGAAGCTTTGCTTACGTGGATCCTTCCTCAACATCCGGCTATATCCTTCCAAAAGCTATGCTTCAAAAACTTGGAGTTAAGCCGAGTGAAACTGTTTTTGCAATGAAACATGATAATGTAGTTATGATGATTTATCAAAAGCAGGTTGATGCAGGAGCAACTTATTACGCACCGCCGGATCCGAAAACCGGAAAAATACTTGATGCAAGAATGAGAGTAGCCGAGCAGTTCCCGGATATCGAAAAAAAAGTAAAGATTATCGGATTTTCCGAAGATATTCCGAATGATCCGTGGGTTTTCAGGAAAGATATGGATGAGGGAATGAAAAAGAAGATTATTAATGCTATTCTGAAATTTATTAAGACGGAAGAGGGACGCAGAGCAATGTACGAAATTGCAGATATTGTTGATCTTATTCCTGCAACCGATGAAGACTACGATCCCTTAAGGAAAATGCTTAAAGAACAAAATATATCTTTTGAAAAATTAAATAGTAAATGATTCTCCAAGTTAAAGATCTTCACAAAATTTATAAAAACGGAACACATGCGCTGAAAGGAATCTCATTCGATGTTTCGGAAGGGGAATTCTTAATAATTATCGGATTAAGCGGATCGGGAAAATCAACTTTGCTGAGGTGCATAAACCGGCTGATTGAACCGACATCGGGTTCAATTCATTTCAGGGGAAAAGATATCACGCACATACAGGGGGAAGAGCTTCGAAAAACTAAAATGCAGATCGGAATTGTATTCCAGCAGTTTAATCTAATAAAAAGAAGATCAGTCCTTACTAACGTTATCACAGGTAAGTTGGGAGTGCTCCCTACATTCAGCTCCATTATTGAAAAATATCCGGAGGAAGTTTATAAGGAAGCATATCAATGTCTTGAAACAGTGGGCATTAGAGAGAAAGCAAAAGACAGGGCAGATTCTTTAAGCGGGGGACAGCAGCAGAGGGTTGCAATTGCCCGAAGCCTTATGCAGAAACCTGAATTGCTTCTTGCCGATGAACCGGTGGCCTCACTCGATCCGGCTACTTCAAATTCGGTGATGCTTTACTTTGAAAAAATAAACAAAGAAATGGGAACCACAGTTATATGCAATCTTCATTTCTTAAGTCTTGTAAGAAGATATGCCACAAGAGTAATTGCATTAAAAGCCGGTGAATTAATCTACGAAGGTAATCCGGCCAGCATTGATGAAAAATGGTTTAAAACAATTTACGGCGAGGAAGCTCAGGAGGTTGAAATAAGATGAATGCAATTCAAAAAATAGAAAATCCTCCCGGTCAAGTGATTCAATCGAATAAGAAACTGGAAATTAAAATTGCATTTGTAAAAGCTGCCTTGCTGGATGTTTTTTTTGTTTTTTATTCAATCCTTGTTCTGCAGAGAGCGGTTTATTATAAGTTCATTCTGGAATTAAGAGAGCTGCCGTTTTCTTGGACCGAAATCGGCATAATTTTTTTAATAAGCTTAATTATAGGAATCGGCTGGACATGGACAAGAACCTCGTTATCATGCAGTTTATTCGGTATTTCAAGTGATAGTAAAGCAGCAAAACTGACGGTTGAGATATTCGGCTGGTTTCTCTTCAATATTACATTTATTGCCGGATGGATTGTAACAAAAGTATCGTTAGCGGGACTTTTCAGCAGCGAAGGAATTCAAGGAGCAAATAGAATTTTCGGATCCCTCTTTAAGCCGGAATTCGGGATTTTTGATGATGCACTTTTCGCAATAATTGAGACTATATACATAGCTCTCCTGGCCACATTAATTTCAATACCGCCGTCCCTTTTATTAAGTTTTTTTACCGCTAGAAATCTAATGAAGGAAAATAAAATTTTATTGTCCGTCTATTATGTTTTACGGATAATTTTAAATTTCACCCGGTCGATTGAACCGCTGATCTGGGCAATAATTTTTTCAGTTTGGGTCGGAATTGGTCCTTTTGCCGGCATGATTGCTTTGCTTGTTCATACAATTGCATCAAATGCAAAACTGTATTCCGAGGCGGTTGAAAGTATAGAATTAGGTCCCGTGGAAGCGATTTCCGCAACGGGCGCAAAAAAAATTCAGGTAGTTTGGTTTGCAGTGGTTCCGCAGATATTTCTGCCGTTTCTTTCTTTTACAATTTACCGCTGGGACATAAATGTAAGAATGGCAACGGTTATCGGATTAGTCGGAGGAGGCGGAATAGGAACAATGCTGATCCAGTATCAGGGACTTGCAAAATGGCGTGAGGTTGGGCTGATAGTTTTATTGATTGCATTTGTTGTTTGGATAATGGATTATATAAGCGCAAAGGTAAGAGAAGCAATTTATTAAAAATTTTACTGTTCAAGATTTCCTCACAAAATTCGCCGGCATATTTTAGTCTGTCATCTAGAAAATATGAAATGAATTCATTGGTGCAAAAAGCGTATGCCTGAATGTTAGGGCAACTTTTTTTAATAATTTCTATCTATTTTAAGAGTCAAAATAAATTAATTTAGGCGGAAAATGGAAAGACAATTTGAAGTGCAGCTTGAAAAGCTGCGGAAAAGAATTCTAAAAATGTCGAGCCTTGTAGATGAGCAGGTAGATTATGCTTTAAGAGCTGTTGAAGAAAACAACCTCGATTTTGCAACACTTGTTATCAGCAGGGAAGATAAAGTTGACAAATATGATTTGAAAATAGAAAAAATTTGTCAAAGAATTATTGCCCTTTCCCAGCCTGTAGCAATGGACCTGCGGTTAATAATATCTGCAATTACCATTGATACAAATCTTGAAAGAATCGGAGATATTGCAGTTAATATATCGGAAATTTTTTTAATGATGAAGGAGAAGCCGGATTTTATCGCTAGAAGCAAATTTGCCGATATGGCTAAAGTTGTTAAAGAGATGATGAAAAATGCAATCGATTCGTTTATTAACGGCGATCCGAAGCTTGCGCAAAAAGTTATTGAAACAGATAAAATTCTGGACGGCTACAACAGGGAAAATCATCAGATTCTTATAAACATTATGAAGGAGAACCCGAAGAATATTGAACCAGCGGTTGCTTTGCTGGTTATCTGCCGCCAGCTGGAAAGAGTGGGGGATCATTGTACAAATATTGCCGAAGATGTTTTTTTTATAGTTGAAGCGCAAATGATAAAACATAAATACGAGAAATTCCTGTTTAACGAAGATGCCGACGACGAAGATGAAATTGAAGGTCCTGCTGCGGTACAATAAAACAGCGGATTGAAAATCTCCTGAAGATTTTATTTTTAATCCCCGGCCTTTATTTAAAAAAGCTCTCAAGCTCATTAATTAAATTTTCTTTTTTAACTTTCATCTGTTCTTCATTCTGATTTGCAACTCCGTCTGCCGGATTTGCTGTATTTGTAAGAATGCTGCCGAAAAGCAATCCCCAGCTGTGAGCAGAAAAAAAATCGGCAAGAGTGCCGGTTTCTTCTTTTTTAGGCGAGCGTTTTAACAAATCTTTTACCGCAGCCTTTTCTTGATTTAAAAGTTCCTGCAATGAATTCAGTTCAGGGTCAATTTGCGTTCCCGTTAATATATGAAGCAGTAGCTCGAATATGAGTTTGTACCTGCTGCCGAGATTTTCCTTAAATGCAAGGTACTCAATAATAATCTCTTTAGGTGTTTTAGATTCGTTATTTAAAATTAATTTTATTTCTTCAAGATAAAGAGATATCTCATAGTTTAGAGTTTTATAATAAAGATCTTCTTTTGATTTAAAGTAGTGATATATTGTTGCTTTGCCTATACGCAGGTCGCGCGCAACTTCATCGAGGGTGGTTTTGTTAAGCCCGTGCTTGGTAAATCTTTTGACAGCAGCTTTTATAATTTGGATTTTTCTTTCCTTATCCAAACAGGTCTACCTTTTTTCACTGAAAAGAACTATTAAAAAATAATTATTAAAATATTGAATAGCTATTTATGCCGAAATAAAAAAAGCCCGTATGCCGTACTTTAGGCATCCAGGCTTTTTAAGCAATGCAGAAAATTTTTGAGTTCAGCTTTTTACTATTTTTTTCGCATCTTCAATAAGCGATTCAACTTTTTCTTTTCCTCCACGGAAAAGTTCTTCTGCTTTTTCTTTCCCCGTTTCAACATACTGGTTTACATCATCAAGAATATCATCTTTTTTATGACCGATTTTTTTCCTCAGTCTTTTACCGCTCATTGGTGCAAACAGCATGGCAGCAGCGGCTCCGATTAATCCGCCGATTAACAGCCCCTTAATAAATCCATTCGATCCGGAATTATGCATTTTATTTCTCTCCGCAATAAATAACAAAATTAATATTTATAATATGTAGGTAATAAATCTTTAAATAAACTACAAACAAGATTATCACAACTCTTTTTCAACTGAATTTCTTTCTGCCGATTGCAAAAAATCTAATTAAAAGAAAGCCTGCAATGAAGCCGCCGATGTGAGCGCCGTACGCAATGCCTCCTTCCTGTGCTCCCGCACCAAGCACACCGATTCCGCTTATTAACTGAAAAACAAACCACATACCGATTGCTAAAAGTGCCGGTACTTCGGTTAGAAAATAGAACATGAGTACAACCACACGCCTGGTTGGAAAGAGCATTAAATAACCTCCCAATACGCCTGAAATGGCACCGGATGCCCCTAGTGTTGGAATGAATAAATTGGCTCCGGTGAATTTACTGGCAAAAACATGAGCAAGAGAGGCTAAAATTCCGGAAACGATATAAAAAATGAAATACCTGGAATGACCGATTCTATTTTCGATATTATCTCCGAAGATAAATAGAAAAAGCATATTGCCGAATAAGTGGGCAATCCCTCCGTGCATAAACATAGATGTAATTATTGTCAGGTAAACAGGTATCGGAGTCGGCTGAAGACCCGGTATTCTGAAAGTATCGCCCGAGATAGGATCGGAAACAATCCTGTCGTCGCTTACAATGTCTTCCCCCGATAAAATTTCTGCCGGCACTGCGGAATACGTATAAGTAAACCGCTGATCACTCCCGAAATTCTGGAAAAAAAAGAAAACGGCCACATTAATTATTATCATTAAATAATTAATTACCGGTTTTATTCTGCGGTCACGGTTGTCATCGCCAATCGGCATCAGCATCGGTGTTCCCTCTAAGAAAATAAAAAGTTAAGAAAGATAAAAAATATATATACTTATAAAAATATATATACTTATAAAAATATATAGTTGTTAGCTATATTATCAAATAACTGAATGCAGATGATCTTCAGCAGGAAAGGATCATTTCTATTTTTTACTAAACAGAGGATTTAGAATTGTGGAAATGATTATTACTAGAATGCACCCTATTACATTATACCATAAAAAGGAGATGTCGGTAAACAGAAAGCATGCAATAACTGCGGCCTCGGCAATAAGGGCGGCAGTAAAAACACTTGTTCCTTTAATATGTTTTATAAAGAAAGCAACTAAAAAAATTCCTAAGATTGTTCCGTAAAATAATGAACCCAGAATATTTACTGCTTCTATTAAAGTCCCAAGCCCGCTGGCGAATTCCGCAAATGCAATTGCATACAGTCCCCAAAAAACAGTAGCTGTCTTTGTAACAATTAAATAATGTTTGTCGCTTGCATCTTTTTTAATTAGTCTTTTATAAACATCTACAATTGTTGTTGAAGCAAGGGAATTAATTTCCGATGAAGTTGAGGACATTGATGCTGCAAAAATTGCCGCTAGCACAAGTCCGATTAAACCTGCAGGCAGATAGTTAAGCACAAATGTGAGGAATATATAATTTGAATCGTTGCTGTTTGAACCGGGAACACTGGTTTCTATGAGATCAACTGCCTGGGTGCGGATTTTTTTGAGTTCATTTTGTGAACGCGTTATTTCTTCCTCGGCATCATTAATTTTCCTTTCATCATTTGATTTTATAGCCTCCGATAATCCGTACAGCCCGTTTTTGTTCTTTTCAAAAGTTTCTTTAAAATCCCTTTCCAGCATTCCGTATTCCCCGGCATGAGCGCTGTTTTTCAGTTTTGCCGTTTCCACCGGATTAAAGAAAAGGGGAGGAGCAGTAAATTGATAAAAAACAAAAAGCATTACACCCATGAATAAAATAAAAAACTGCATCGGAATTTTAACAATTCCGTTTACCAGCAAGCCCAGCCGGCTTTGAGCTACCGATTTTCCTGTGAGATACCTTTGAACTTGTGATTGATCAGTACCAAAATATGAGAGCTGAAGAAATAATCCACCGATTATTCCCGACCAGAAGCTGTAGCGGTTATTCAAGTCGAATGAAAAATCTATAGCATTCATTTTCCCCATCTTCCCGGCTAATCTTACCGAATCGGCAAAAGAAAGGTTGTCCGGAAGCAGGAATAAAATCATGAAAAATGCTGCGGCCATTCCGAAGGTAATGATGATCATCTGGTGAAATTGAGTCCAGTTAACCGCTCTTGAACCGCCGGCTGCAGTGTAAATTATTACAAGTACGCCGATAATTAAATTTGTTAAAAATAAATTCCATCCCAGAAGAACCGAAAGGATAATTGAAGGGGCATAAATTGTTAAACCCGCGGCCAATCCTCTTTGTATAAGAAATAAAAATGCTGCCAGAGCTCTTGTCTTTAAATCAAACTTGTTTTCAAGAAATTCATATGCAGTATAGACTTTTAGTTTATAATAAAGAGGAATGGCAGCCACGGAAATTATAATCATTGCTAACGGAAGCCCCAGGTAAAACTGTATGAACCTCATTCCGTCTACGTATGCCTGCCCGGGAGTAGAGAGAAATGTAATTGCGCTTGCCTGTGTAGCCATAACCGAAAGAGTTATAGTATACCACTTCATATCATGGTTGGAAAGAATATAGCCTTGTATGTTCCGGCTGCCGCGTCCCTTCCAGACACCGTAAAGAACAATAAACAGTAGTGAAGCAGACAGAACAATCCAGTCGGTTGTATTCATTCTAGGATTCTGGTCAATATATAGAACAAGATAATTAAAAGAATAAGATTTCCCAGAACCAATGAATACCAGGCTTTCCAGGTTTTAAATGGCGGAGGCGAAGGCTCCTCTTCATTAAAAAGATCTTTTAAGAATTCTTTCATGGGGAAAATTTTTTTTACTGATAAAATTATTGAATGTTCACTTTAAAAGCTCCTCTTCCGAAGTTATGATTCCGGGTTTTTTACGGGGCTATCTCTTTACGGCGATAAGCCAGGCGAGTTTATGCTTCCGAGTTCTTTTTCCAATTCAGATGAATTATATTTTCCTGCGGATATAAGATTTATAAAAATCCGGTATGCGCCGGGAATTCCGGCCGGTATCTGCCTGAACCAGGAAAATCCTGTATAAATAAAGACACCTTTTCCGTATCTCGTAAAAAGCAATCCACCTTCAAGAGGGGATTCCCCGGGATCTTTAGTTGAAAGAATTGTTTCGTATCTGGGATCCCATTCATCAGCAAAGTATAAGCCTCTTTCCTGGACCCAGTTTTTAAAATCATCCTGACTGATAATATTAGGAAAGTTTAGAACCTGATGCTCTTTTTTCGAAAAGTGTACAGGTGCTGTTTCATCGGTTACTCTTTCCCTGGAAAGATTAAAATTGTAAGGCCCGATCTCTTCGGTCTTTAAACCTCGATTGACATTGTACTGAACTATTAAAGTGCCTCCGTCTTTAACATACTCCAATAGTTTCTTACTCTCCGATGCAAGCTTATCCTGCGTGTTATATGCGCGGACACCTGCTATAATCGCATCAAAAATGTTGAGCTTGCCGTTGTTAAAATGCTGGTCTTTTAATTCCACTACATTATATCCAAGCTGCTCCAGGTATTCCGGTATTTCGTCTCCCGATCCCATTATATAACCGATATTTTTAACTACTTTTTTTGTCTCGAGACGGATTAGCTTTGCCTTTGATTCGGGAAATATTGTTTGTACCGGTATGTGCGGATGATTTATTACACGCATTCCGGTTTTAATAATTTTCCCCCCGACTTCTGCCTGCATCTCTATTTCTCCTTCACCCGCTTCTTTTGGGGGATAAATAGTAAACCCGAATAATTTTTCTTCTCCTTTGTTTCTTAAATTAAAATTTATTTCTCCCGGTTCAGCTTTCCAGTTTTTAGGAAGAAGAACTTTTAAACTGCCCGATACTGATTCTTTATTACTTCTGAGATTTATAAAAATTTCTTTTTTATTGCTGTCGGGAAAAATATATATCTTCTCATTCAGATTTATGGAAACATTCGGTGTAACAGCAAAAGGCCTGTATATTTCGCCGTCCACCGGGTCTACACGCCTGTATTGTACCGGTTCTTCAAAAGTAATCTCCGTTCCTTTTGCTTTTATAGTAAAGGAAACCAGAAGAGGAGTGTTATTATCGGCTGAACCAATCAGCTTTTGATCATTGATCTGATAAGAACCTTTTAATTTTTTTTCGGTAAGCCAGTAAGGCTGGGAGTAGTTAATATTTTCCGGCAGTTTAATTAGAAAATCATTCTGCACAAATTTTCCGTTTGTAAGCGAGTCCGATAATTCTTTCTGATTCGGATAATCCGGATTAAAATTTCCCGAACTGCTTTTCACCTCGATCTTTTCAAGAATAAGAGAAAAGTTCGATCGATTCACAGCACCTGCAGAAATTCTAAGTGTATCGCCGGGGCATGCAGAAAAATCACCGGTAATAGCTTCGAGCCAAAGCCCCGCTGCAGAACGGATAACTTCAAGCAGCTCTTTCTTTTTTACTTCAGCCCAATATTCATCCTCGATGTTTTTTATTTCATTATTAGCCTCCAGAAGCAATGGAATAATTGCAGAAGGATTTTCGGGATCAAAATCTTCATTTGCCTTTTTTAAAATTTCACCCATCCTGCTTCCATTCGGAATCCGGTTCCAGCTCAAATCAATATTTTCCAGCAGGTCTTTATCTGCTTTTTCACCGCCAGTGTAAGTAAAATAATTAAATGTTTCACCGCGTCTTCCCATTGAACCGAAACCCTGGCTTTTATGCATTGTCCGGCTTTTTGCGGCTATTTCGGTATAAGATCTTCCAAGAAGTTTATTGTAACTGCCCAAATCTATTGTAATCAGTTTATCGGGAGTCCGCTCATCGGAAGGCCATGAGTTCCAGTAAATCCTTTTTGCCTGCCACGGCTTTACAAATTTTAACTGGTCAGGGAATTTTGTAGAATCGGCTGCCATTTTGAACGCTTCTTCGGCAAGTATTGAGGACGCTGTATGGTGTCCATGTCCGCCCTCCCCGGTTGGAGGAAACCGGGTTATAATTACGTCCGGCCTGAATTTTCTTATAATCCAAACAACATCTGATAAAATTTTTTGCTTATCCCATATCTCCAGAGTTTCTTCCGGAGATTTTGAGTAGCCGAAGTCTATTGCGCGGGTAAAAAACTGCTCAGCACCGTCAATTCTTCTCGCAGCTAAAAGTTCCTGTGTACGGATAACACCTAAAATTTCATCCTGTTCGCTTCCAATTAAATTCTGTCCTCCGTCTCCACGCGTTATGGAAAGATATCCGGTTCGCAGAAGCCTCCCGGAGGAAAAATAAGAAAGGACCGAAGTATTTTCATCATCCGGGTGAGCAGCAATATAAAGAACACTCCCAAGGATATTTAGTTTCTCAAGTGCAAGCTTTAGCTGAGCTGCGTTTAAAGCTTCATGAGGCTGGGATTTTAATTCCGCAGAGATAGCAAATAAAACAATTAAAATTTGGTATAAAAGGGATTTCAGCCAGGAAGAAAAGACAAGATTATTAACTACTTTAAACGGGGAGAACAATATATAACCTCCGACAGTTTTTCTTTATTGAATTTTCTTAAAGAGGAAATAAATCCGCGTTTGAGTATACAATTAATAATTTTAATTTTCAAAAATTGTTGGATATCAGGCAATATATTGTGATGATTAGCGGCGGCGATAAAATTATTAACATTAAAACAGATTTTTTCACTAAAGCGTATCATATAAAATGAAACAAATACGGGAGGACATTTGTTTTCTTCCTGCATTTTTATAACTTTGCCCGTCTAATTTTAATGTGAATACGTTGACTTTTCAATGAGCTATGTTAGGC
>DAISZW010000024.1:0-25681 GCA_036824595.1 Ignavibacteriaceae bacterium | reverse complement strand
ACATTCAGCATTCTCTTCATTTGCTTTCGAGATCTCTTCATGGATAAAGTCGGTAACAACCGGATTGATTACGCCGTCTACTTTTAAAACTTTTATCTGGGCAATTGATAATGACAAAGGAAGGGTAATAAGCAAAAGTATTAAAGTGATTCGCCGGCAGAATGAATAGGCTGCTGTTTCCGGAAGGAATTTTAAAATTACAGAATTGAAACCAGATACTATTTTCATGACACTCAACTCCTGCATTTAATTTACAGGAGGAAATAATTTCTTATATGAAATTACCTTCTAATTGTATAAGTAGCAATAAAAATATTTTAATTTAATCAATAAGCGAAAATATCTCTGTAAGTAATCGATTTGATCTGCTTGTAAGCTGGATCTATGTTTTTAACTTTTTTACCCTTTTTTTAATCACTTTCCTTATTTTTTCATAAGAGGGGGGAGGGCCTGTTCTTATTTGTTTCCCATCCACAAACAATGCATCCGATATTCCCCATTCATTTAGTGTATCCCTGTTTGTCGTAGATATTTCCTTAAATACAACTTTTTCTCCCAAATCTAACGATGCTCTTTTCGCTCTTTCATATACAGTATTTTGTACCGGACACCAGCCGTTGATAAATGAAGTAACTGTAACTTTTCCTTCAATTAGCGCCTGCTTCCTTTTTTCCTTGATCCACCTTGGCGGAGCTGCTTCATTGGAGAAAGGTTTCCATAATAAGACCGCCATTCCATTTTTATCAATTACTTTGTAGCCTTTTCTTTTAAACCAGGAAGCTTTCATCCAGAACGGCAGAGAAATACCCCATGCAGCAATTCCTTTTCTATTTAACAATTTTACATCTTCCTCTGCTGCTTTTAGTAACTGCGTTCCGATTCCTCTTTTCTGAAAATTCCCGATTCCTTTTTTATGGCCGTGAACCCAGATGCATTTTATAAAATATAGGTCCTTTCCTTCGAGGTCGGAATGCTCTATAGGAAGGTATTGTATCATTCCGCATACTATTTCATTTTCCACGGCTAATTTTACTCTGAGTCCCTTGTCCTTGAATTTATTAAACCATAGCTCTTTATGATTACCGGCTTCCTTTATTTCATCGTTCCACTCTTCCAGACACACGAAATAAGGAGAATAATACTTTTCATTAAGATCGATTATTTCCATTATAACTCCCTTTGTTTTCAAACCTTTACCCATTTTGTCTTCAAACCCTTACCACGACTGAAGTCGTGGGCTGTTTCTGTGTTTAAAATAATTAATTTTTGGATGAAAAGATGAAGAATTGCTGTTCGATTTACAATTTTATCAATAAGGAATTGCTTAATAATTTTATTTGATTTGCATTGAATGAAATGATTTGAAGTATTTTACTTCTTTTAGGTTTTAACATAAATTTTAGATTTTCATATGCAGGAAGGAATTATTTTTGGGCGGATTCAAAATCCGCCCATAGCCCACTGCAGCTACATTTTCTTAATCTGCATTGCTTGATCAACATCCTTTGACTTAATATCAATTGTAATCATAAAACCATTTGTGCCTTTGAACTCGAACGGTTTACTTCCCGTTCTATATGCTTGAATCTCATTCGGCATCATAACAAAACCATCGTTCCGCGGAATTCCCCAATATCTTAAATTCTTAATTACAACCGGATCATCAGTATTCCCGGGGAAACGGTTGAGTACAACTTCCGCGGCTTTTCCTCCGTCAATCTTTGCTACGGCTTTGTCTTTTGTATAATCCCATTCCATAGGTGCATCCTTGGCAATGGTAAAGGAACCCCATGTTACCGGATAAACATGGGCTAAAATTTTTGTTACGGCATCGCGCTGTTCCTTAGTGACAGAGGGTTCGAAGGTTAATTCCGCCCAATCCATTTCTCCTTTTGTAAAATCACTTCCAAGATCACCGGCTACCCAGAATTTAATCCCGTCCAGTTTCACATCCCCATAGTTTCCTTTATTTACACGAAATGCATTATTAAACCTGCAGAAATGTTCAGCTTCTCCATGACTGCTATGTCCGCTGTGCGCAGCAGGCTCAGGGTTGAAATAACACTGGCAAAACATCGGACAGCTGCATGCTTCAATTATAGTCGCATTCAATTCCCAATCATCACTGTTTTTTTCCTGTGAATAATTGAAGCTGATTGGTAGAAGCATTAGAAGAGATGTCAGCAGGGCTAAACTGATTTTTAACATACGTTCCTCCTTTGTTTATTAATAAAGGTATCTTTAATTATTTACATTCAGTTAGTTCATTATCTTTCATTGGTCAATCAGTATTTTGCCCATCGCGATATTAGAGAATTGTAATTTTAATTTTCCGTTTTCAAGCGAGTAAAAATTAAAGTAAAGATATTTTCTTTAAGTAAAAAAAGCGCTTGAAGAAGTAAAATGAGAAAAGTATGTATAAATTATAATCAGGGTTGTCCATCTATATTGTGCTTTCGTTCACAAATGTTGCAAAAATTTTAAGAATCTGGACTAAACTAAAGCGTCTGAGAATAGTTCTTGTGCAGGTTAGCCGTTGGGGAACATCAAAGGATTACAGAAACTTCGGCAATAAATCAATTTTATTAAGAATAGTATTCAGATAGTTAATTTGAATATTTCTAAAATTTTTAATCCCTTTTTAGTTAATTTACACAAGTAGAATTAATAAAATATTATGAGGGAAAAATGAAGAATAAAAGCATTCAACTTTTAAACCATGCAGTGGCGGATGAATTATACGCCGTTCATCAGTATATGTATTTCCATTTTCATTGCGATGACCAGGGCTTGGATTTACTTGCAAACCTTTTTAAAAGAACTGCTATTCAGGAAATGCTTCACATAGAAAAGTTAGCGGAAAGAATTTTATTCCTTAAAGGTGAAGTGGAAATGGCTGCAGCATCCGAAGTGAAGAAGATACATGATGTAGCGGAGATGCTTAAAACGGCAGCGAAAATGGAAGATGAGAGCGCAAAAGATTACAACAAAAAGGCAAATGAATGTGCTGCAAATTCGGATGCGATATCGAAGCAGTTATTTGAAAGTCTGGTAGGGGAGGAAGAGATGCATTTTGATCAGTATGATACCGAACTTGACAACATGAAAAAATTCGGGGATAATTATTTAGCTCTTCAATCAATCGAAAGAAGCAAAGTTAAGAATACTGCCTCACCGGGCGGACAGGGTGCTTAAACTGATCTGCTGTTATTAATGTAGCGGGGCTTATTGCAATAAGCCCCTAGAATTATTTTGCCGATCGCCTATGTCATCCCAAACTTGCCGCTTTTGGTCGTCAGATTCCGCAGAGTTCGTAGAATCCGCCCGTCGGTCTCGTCAGACCGACGAGGTCTGACGGATTAGATTCTACGGAATCTAACGATCTGTCGGACTCTGCGAGCGAGCCTCGCTTTCAGCGGGTTTCGGGATCTTCCGAAGAAAAGAAGAGAATGCTGAACCAAACTTCAGTTGATTATTTCCCCCACAAAAGTTAATTTATGCCGACACCATTTACTCCCCCAAATCTTCTATAACGGCAAGGGGTAATGCTGAGAAAAACTTGAGGGACAAAGCATTGCCGGAGATGAAAAAAAATAATTATTAATGGTGAATTAAAGACTGCTGATTCTTTGTAAGAGATTTTTTTTAATTACCACTTTTGTAAAAAAAGCCTAAACAGAATTTTAAGGCATCCAAATACAATAATAAATAAAGAATAGGAGACAGTAATATGAAAAAATTAACGGCTGTAATCTTCATTTTGTTTTTTGTGCTGACAGGTTTTGGGGTCCCCGGAAGGACTTCCGAGCCGGATATAAAAGGGAGCAAGGACCATCCCCTGCTTTCAAGGATGCCCAACTTCCACATATCGGGATATAAGGACACCGAGTTCGACAGCCATAAATTCATCGATCAAGATAAAAAGCCGGTCATCATCGAAGGCCACAAGTACTACATCGAATACCATCTGGATAAAGGCGCGGCTGAGCCGGGAGAATTAAAAATACGAAGGAACATCCAGGATGCTTTGAAGAAGATCGGCGCAAAGGTTCTCTTCGACGACAACTTCAACAAGACCTCAACCATCCTGCTCCAAAAGGATAACAAAGAGACCTGGGTCGAAGTCAGGTCCTACAATAACATGTACCGGTTGTCTATAGTGGAAAGGGAGATCATGAAACAGGAAATCGTGGCAAATGCCGAGGCGATGGGGAACGACATCGATGCGACAGGGCACGTTTCAATATACGGTATATATTTCGACACCGGGAAATCAGAGATAAAACCGGAATCAGAAGCTGCTATCGCGGAGATCGCAAAGCTGCTTAAGAACAACGGCACACTGAATGTCTACGTAGTCGGTCATACGGATAATGTGGGCTCCTTCGATTCAAATATGAAGCTGTCGAAAGACCGTGCAGATGCGGTGGCAAAGACTCTATCCGATAAATACGGGATATCCGCAGCCCGCTTGAAACCTTATGGTGTGGCTTCTCTTTCACCCATTACATCGAATGACGCAGAGGACGGAAGGGCAAAAAACCGGCGGGTGGAATTAGTCAAACAATGATAAGCCATTTACTCCCCCAAATCCTCTTTACACCCAAGGGGTAATGCTAAGACAAATTTGAGGTATAAGATATTCAATAATTTATTTATGCTTTAAAATCCTAATGTATACTTGTTCTAAATATCACTTGGTTGCTTTTAAAAAGGATAAATAAATGCAAAAACTTTAATTAAGAAACTATCTACACTGAATTTTAATTCTGCTAAAAAGTAAATAAATCATTGGATTTATTTCTTCAAAAGGAAGTTTGCCGAGAGGTGAATTAATTAGGATTTTCATTGAATCAAAGAAGGGATATGATAATTCAAGTGACGGAAAAGAATTAAAAACTATTTATAATTTATTTGATGCAGAATCTTTTTATACGACAAATTTCTTTTCAGATATGTTTCTTTTATTTCCACTTCCCCCAATGATTGAGAAATACTTTTCTCACAAATGATTTAATAAATAGATTTTACTCTTTTCACCAAACATTGATTAATACATTTAATATTGTTGACAAAATTTTAATAAATAATAAAGAGATGTTTGACGAAAAAAATGAGTTCAATATGGAAAAGGCTGAAGATAAAGGTAATCTTTTATGGCTTCAAATAAAAAAGAAATCATTAGTCATCGTTTGCAGATTCTTAAAGCGTTAATTTTAAAAAAGAGACCAAGAAATAAACGCGGTATTCCATATGAGTTTTATCTAACAAAGATATGTGAGTCAGGTGGACGGTCTTTAGAAAATTCTGTAGCCTTAATTTATGAATCAAATATAATTGAAGAGTTTCTTACTCGAAATAATTATATACTAACATAACTGAAGATTATTCTATAATTAGAGAAACATTTATTAAGAATCGAGTAGCTCCTGATGGACAACCTATTTATGAAGATTTTGCTACAGTTCCGTTTAATGAAGAAAATGCTTGGCATGCAATTATAAATGGAAATTTTTATGTTGTTCAAAAAGATTAAGTGAATTGAAAGATGAATTTAGCACATTAAAAACATTTGGTTAACTAAAAGCACAATATTTATATTAGATACTTTTCTCCAGTAATTTGAAACATACTTTACAGTAATAACAATCTATTCCTGCAAACCAATACTACACCAAAAATTAGACTCCATCTATTTCCCATAAAAAACCTGCAGCTCTGCAAAAGCCATTTTCATTCTCGCAATCCGCCTTTACAGCTTTGGTAAATAGGGGAACACCGCTCTAAAAAGATTTGATCACTGCAAAAGAAAATTTACACCTCTTCAAAGAATGCTGATGTTGCTGCTCTCCGCATCCTTAAAAAGGATACGGATTTTTTTTAGACTCATAGCTGATGCTATAATCCATAAGTAAAATGGCTTTGAACTTAATATTCATTTCTGATATGTGGTTAAAATAAAAGACAAAACCCACCTCTAAATCCTCTCCTGGGAGGAGACTTTACTTTTACCAAAATCATTTTATAGCTAATTCTATCATTTTTTCAAAACACTTTGTCCCCTCCTTGGAGGGCCTGCCTGCTCGCCTCGCGGCGAAGCCGAGGGCCGGCAGGCAGGGAAGAACCTGTCTCGCCTTGGCTCGCCCGTCTTGACTCGGCTAAGCCGAGGCAGGCCAAGGCGGAGGGGTGGGTTCTACTTATTCTTTTGAAAAATTTTTTAAACAGAAGTGGGATTTTAACGGTGTTTTAATCGGCAGTATTTAAGAATATCTATTCGCACCTAAAACGTTTTATGAAACTTCTTGCTGTTCCCGTTATCCCCGCTGAAGATCTTCTCATGATTATCCAATTTAAATTGCTTGATCATCAATTCCAGTTTTTGTGTTATCTTATTTAATGATACTGCCGACTGCGAAATCTGTTCAATTCCTACGGCACTCTGCTGGGTAACATTATTTATGCTTTCAATATTGCTGTTGATGGTTTCGGCTGCCAACGACTGCTGTTCGCTTGCCGAAGCTACCAAAGCGGCTATTTCATTTACTTTTTCAGCTTCCGATATAATTTCATTCAGCACTTTACCTGCCTTATCGGTTGATGCTTTCCCTTTATCCACTTCTTCGGTGCCGAGCTTCATCGACTGCACGGCATCATTGGTATCGTTCTGAATCTGCTTAATCATTCCTGCAATTTCTTTTGTAGCTTTAGATGTTCTCTCCGCCAGCTTCTTCACTTCATCGGCAACAACTGCAAAACCTCTCCCTTGCTCGCCGGCTCTTGCAGCTTCAATTGCCGCATTTAATGCAAGCAGATTCGTCTGTTCCGCAATTTCATTTATAACTTCAATAATCTGCCCGATCTGATCGCTGCTCTTGCCAAGAGCTTCAACTGTTTTAGCAGATTTCTTAACAACATCGGCAATCCTTATCATTCCATCTATAGTTCCTTCTACAACATGGCCGCCTTCTTTAGCCTTGCTTCCAGCCTTCTTGGCTGCTTCTGAAGCTAAGTTTGCATTTTTTGTATTCTCAAGGATTGTTCCTGTCATTTCTTCAACCGAAGATGAAACTTCCGCAGTTTTTATGGTCTGATCTTTTGCGCCGGCAGACATTTCTTCCGCGCTCGATGAAATCTGGTCGCTTGCTGCAGCCGCAGCCATTACTGCTTCGCTTACTTCGGATAAAGCCTTGCTTAAAGACTGTGCAACAGTATTTATGCTGTTTTTTATCAACTGATGATCTCCGTTGTATTCTCCTTTTACTCTTGCGGTAAGATTGCCTTCGGCCAATTCCGTAAGAATCTCGGCAGATTCCTTAATAGGAGCCAGGATTGCATCTTGCACCGAATTAATTCCGTCGATAAGCAGCCTCCAGCTTCCTGAAAACTTTGATGAATCTGCCCTGTAGTTTAAATTTCCCTTATTATTCTCAACAATAAGCTTGTGGGCTTCGTCCATGATATTTTTGATAATATCCGCTTCTTTATTAAAAGCTAATGCAAGAGAATCTTTTTCGGAAGTAATCTTCACCTTTTCAATTACTCCGGAAGCTATTTGTTCGGCGGAAAGAATCTTCTCTTTTTGCGCCTGCTGCAGTTCATTAAATAAAAGCGTAAGCTCGCCGATTTCATCCTTTGTATCATTTTTAATTTCAATCTCATAATTCCCCAGTGAAAATTCTTTTACTATCCCTTTTAAATTTTCAATAGGCTTGCTGATAGTCGGAGCGATATAAAAAACGCAGACAAGGAATATCGCGGCACCTAAAACTGTACCCGCAATCGTGAAAAGTGTTCCTGTATTTACGGTTGAAGTTGAATAGGCGCTGAGCTCCTGGGATTTATTATAAAGTTCATTTTGTATTGAATTAAAGGCTCTATTCAGCTTTAGGCCGATTTCTTCCCCGGAAGTAGTAGCTATGTCTGCCGCCATTTCATAGTTATTTGTGACCGAAGCACTGAGGATTGCATCCACTACAATGGTTTTGTACTCTGTCCAGCTTTGTTTAACGGTGCTCAGCTCGTCTTTAAGCTCGCTGCTTAAATTTGAACTTAAAAGTGAATCGATATAGCTGTCTATCGATATTCTGTATTTTTCATATTCCTTTACATTATCATTAAATTTATTTGCGAACTCTTTCATCGAGAACTGCATCATTATAAACTGAGTCTTTTGGAACTGCGAATAAATTTCCTGTATCTGGCCTTGGGGATTAACATACTCCTGGAAAATCTCATCTTTAAGGAGAGACATTTTGTTCAGAAGAATATAGCTTGTAACAATTATTAAAGCTAAAATAAAAGACAAAGTAAAAAAACCGCCTTGAATTTTTCTGACGAATCTTAAATTCTTAAACCAGTTCATATTTATCTCATTTTAAAAATTATTGGTAATGATAATTTTGTTTTAATTGCTGCGCCGTTCATCTTGCCGGGAGTAAATGATGCTTTCTTTATTGCATCAATTGCCGCTTCATCGCATCCTGCTCCGATCCCTTTTATTACTTTTACATCATCGACACGGCCGGCCTCGTTTATGTATACAAGCACGTAAACTTTCCCCTGTACACCCGATTTTTTGGCAAGATCCGGATAGGCGATATTTTTGTAAATTGATTCCAATCCTCCTACCGGCTCGGGCATTACTTCGGCAAAAGGTTTGTAAGGATCCTCCTGGTGTCCTGGCAAGCGTAAAGCAAAGAGATTAATGTTTAAGCTGACTGCTAAAAAGAATAAAATAAATTTTAACATGTTCTTTTGCACCTTCATAAAAATCGTTGCTCGTCTATTTTAAAAAAAATAGATAATTATTGCTGCATCAGACAATTCTTTGTAATTGAGTTTTCTGTTCGTTTGAAATTACTTTTTCCAGATCAAGAAGAATGAGAAGTCTATCTTCGAGTTTACCGACAGCTTTAATGTACTCGGAGTTTATCCCTGTCACTAATTCCGGCGGAGCTTCGGTTATACTTTTTTGAATACGCAGAACTTCATTTACGGCATCGACAATAAATCCTACCATTTTCCCTTCCACTTCAACAACAATTATTCTTGTGTTTTTGTCATAAGCTTTTCTTTCCATTCCCAATTTGCAGCGGAGATCAATAACCGGGATTACTCTTCCCCTAAGATTGATCACTCCTTCCACAAAATCGGGTGAATTAGGAACCTTGGTTATCTGAAGCATCCGGTTTATTTCATGAACAAAAAGAATATCAACGGCGAATTCTTCATTGCCTATAATAAAACTCACTAATTGAAGCAGCTCGGAACTTTGACTTTGCTGATAATCTCTATTTTTTGCCATTTATTGACTTCCTTTTCAAACAAAAAAAACGGTCTTATATACTAATTATCGAAGCAAGCGCCTTTTTTTTTAGAAGATTTAAAAATTATTTGAAGAAAAAACAGGAAAAATTTTTGAGATGGTATTTTTATTAAAAATCGCAGATTTGTGCGTTAAAAAGGGAGAAAATAGGATCTTTTTAAAATCAAATTTAATCACGGAGACATCCTGGTAAGTTCTTTGTACATATCGACTGCTTTATTCCTGATTTCCATTAACAATTCTAGTGTAGTTTTCGCTTTTTCGCCCGCAATCATCACTTCATGAAGTTCAACATCTTTTCCCATAATAAAATCTTTGATCATTGCACTTGAATTCAGCTGGTCGGCATTAACGGAACCGATGAATTCCGAAATTACATTACCGAAGTTTTTTTCTTCCGGTTTTTCTACAGGAAGTTTTAATAGGGAAGAAGGATTTATCCCGCTTATTCCGTCAATTTTCATATTTATCCTCTTTTATCGAATAGTGATCCCAAAGCAATTCCGGACGGCTTTCCGGATTTCTGGTAGTAATGATAATCCATAATTTCGTTTTTATTCAGCGGATACAAATTCGCAAAGAAAGTTTTTTCTTCTTCCGAAATATTTTTATCGGTCTTTAGATATTCTTCGGACGGCAGACCGATTTTTTTTTCAGGTTTACTCTCCTTGATTTTCCTCTCATGCTGGGGAGATTCTCTTTGTTGATTTACGGTTTGCAGAGAATAATTCCCAGTGTTTTCTGTATTTACTTTCATACTAAATGTCTAATGAATCCTTTGCCATCTGTTTTGAGGAATTAAAGGCCACCAGGTTAGCTTCATAGGTTCTGGTCGCAGCAATCATATCGGTCATTTCAGTAATGACATTGACATTCGACATTTTAACATAGCCGTCCGCGTCTGCATCCGGGTGATCGGGCATATAAACAATATCCCCTTCACGTTTATCGCTAACCTGCTGGAATGTAAGTCCTGTTTCGTTTTCTGAAAACTGGTTCACCGCAAGCGGCTGAATAAAATGGTTTTCGTTTGAACCTTTAAGCTTGATGATGTTTGAAGTATTAATATCCGGAATCTGCAACGGTTTATTCTGGACAACATTTAAAACTTTGCGCTGGTAAGGGCTTCCGTCTTCGGTCCTGATTGTATTTGCATTTGCAATATTTTCCGAAATGAGATTCATTTTTTTTCTTTGAATGCTTAATCCCTTGGCGCTTATATCGAATGCCGAAATCGTTCCGCCGATTTTCATTATCGTGTTCCTCCTTTTATTACATTCTGAATTCCGCGGTAATAATCGCCGATCTTCCTCGAAGCGAATTTGAAAAGAAGAGTATTTTCCGCAAGCTGGGCCATTTCTTTATCTATATCCACGTTATTAATTCCTGAAAGCATTTCATCTTCCTTATCTTTTGAAACTTCATAGTAAGGATTTTCTGCGGGACCGGTTTTTATATGCTTTTCATTGGTTACTTTAGCGGCAGAATTTAATTCCACCAGGAGAGATTTGAATTCGACATCCTCTCTTTTAAAATTTTGCGTTCCCACATTTGCTATATTCCTGCTGATTACTTTATTCTTTAATGAACAGTAGTCTATCAGGTTTTCCAGAAGTTTTATACTTGATGCTGCCATAAACTGACAATATTTTATTTTTTAATGATTATGAAGCAAACAACAGAAATGCCATAAAAAATTAAGTTATTTCCGATTACCTCAAGAGAATATGCCTCCGGCTGGCTAATAATAAACACCTGTTAATTATTCTCCACCTGCTTCTGCGACGGAAGAATCGTAATCCAGTATAATCGATTTTGATTCGCCGCATTTGCAAAGAAATTTCAGCTCCTTTATAGTATCGTTCGAATCTCTTTTAACAATTACTTTTACTCCCTTGTGGTCATCGGCTTCAATAGAAAATTTGACCTTTCCGGATATATGGGCATTTTCCGATTTAATAACTGCATTATTTCTGGATGGGGATTTATATTCTTCAAAACTCATGTCTTCAAAAGTATGATTCATTTTTCTACCGGCTGTAATTAAATTTTTAGACTTATTCAATTGGAATGCCAGTAAACAATTTTTAATCGTTTACGGAAGAAGGGAATGAGGCTGATTAACCCGGAGATGAAGCTGAACAGGAAATAATTTTGATAATTTATATGAACTAATTATTTGATGCTTTTTGTTACTTCAATTCCAAGCTGTTCCATTCGATATCTTAGTTTAGATCTTGATAATCCCAGCACCTTAGCTGCTTTTACCTGGTTGCCGCTTGTAATTTTAAGAGTCTTCTGGATTAAGTCTTTTAAAACGATTTCTATTTTTATTCCTCTATTCGGAATTCTAAGTGAAAATTCTTCGGTTTCCTTACTATTATTTTTAGAATTGTTAAATATAAAATTGAGGTGATGCTCTTTAATTTCATTTCCCTCCGTTAAAAGGGCTGCTCTTTCCATAATGTTTCTTAATTCTCTTATATTTCCTTTCCATGAATAAGATAGAAGTTCATCTAAAGCTTTTGGCTCAATACCGGTTATATCTTTATTAAGCTTAATTGAAAATTCCTTTAAAAAAGAATAGGCAAGAATCGGAATATCGTCTCTCCGTTCTCTTAAAGGCGGCATCTGGATTTTAACTACATTAAGCCTGTAAAAGAGATCCTCCCTGAAATTTCCTTTTAAAACTTCTTCTTCCAGGTTTTTGTTGGTTGCGGCAAGAACCCTTACATCAACATTGATCTCTTTTTCGCCGCCGACACGGTAGAATTTCTTATCCTGTAAAACACGAAGCAGCTTTGCCTGCAGCTCCTGGGAAAGTTCTGCAATTTCATCCAGCAGGAGAGTTCCGCCGTTTGCAAGCTCAAATTTGCCGAGCTTAGTTTGTGCGGCGCCGGTAAATGCCCCTTTTTCATGTCCGAACAGCTCGCTCTCTGCAAGCTCTTTAGGGATAGCAGAGCAATTAATCTGTATAAAGCTCCGGCTGTTCCGTGAGCTCATCTGGTGTATGTATTTGGCTAAACCTTCCTTGCCTGTACCGCTTTCGCCTTCGATTAAAATTGTAGTATCCGGACTTGCGGCATATTTTTCTGAAATGGAAAGAATATTCTGAATTTTCTTGCTCTTTCCGAAGAAGTCCCTTGTAATTGTATCATTTTTCAGAAGAATACTTAATTTTTGAACTTCAAGCTTAAGCGAAATCTTTTCAACAACTTTATCAAGCACAATTTTAAGCTGGTCCATGTCAAGAGGCTTCAGAAGAAAATCATAAGCCCCGCTTTTCATCGCAGTAACTGCAAGCTGGACATCGGAATACCCGGTAATCATTATAACCGTTAAGTTCTGAAATTTCTTCTGAATTTCCTTTAATATTTCCAGCCCGTTTGATTTATCGAGATGAACATCCAGCAGAACCAGATCCGGCTGAAAGGTATCTATAGTTTCAATTGTATTCTCGGCATTAAGAACCGTATCAACCAAATATCCGTAACCGGCAAGAACTTTTTTCAGCGATGAACAGATTAATTCATCGTCATCTACTACTAATATTTTGAATTTCAATTAGATTTCCCTCTGGTTTGTTTGTGTTAAATGAAATTTTAAAGCTTGAGTCCTGGATAAAATCGGATAAAATATTTGAATCATTCCCAAGTAAATCTTTTATAATATCTTTATTATAGCCTGACTGTATAATATTTCCACTCTGATTTAAATTACTTCCCTTTATTTCCAGCCAGACATTATTTCCATCATAATAAGTAATTATATAAAGTTCTTTCTCAGTAAAATCTAATTCAATTGCATTTAAAACGAAATTAATAATAATGTGCAGAAGTTTAGTCCTATCTATATACAGGTAGGGAAGTTCATCCTGCAATTCTTTTATTATTTGCATGTTTCTCCGCCTCGCACTTATTTCAAGGATATCTGCAGCTACGGAAACTACTTCATTTAAAGAACAATATTTTTCGGCCGGATTAACATAAAGCTGTGAAAATTTTTCAAGGTACTGTTCCATGATTGAAGCAGCCCTGGAGCAGTCATCAATCGATGCGGCAATCTCTTGCGGGAGGTTTTGCCTGTGCAGATTAATAAAATAATGATTAAGCTTTAATACGGATAAAGGATTTCTAATAGAATGAACTAGATTAGGGATTAGGTTTTTTGTTAGGTTGAATTTATTTTGTGCTGGGTCTGATGGCATCCGTAAATCTCTGCGTTACTAAAAGATACTAGTCCTTTATTTTATTAAAACTATTATTGGAATTTTTAATATGCAACCAGTGCTTGAAAAATTTCGTAATCGGAAAATTATTTCAAATACTTATGAACGAGATTCAGAATCTCTCAAAATTCCGTGGATTCTGATTCCAGATTTATGCCAATTAAAAAATTAATTTTTGAAAATATTCCTAAGTCATTGTCTTAACGGTAATTGGAATTTTATTCATTATATTGAAAAGAAATTCATTGAGAAAAAAATAGGTAAGAATGTAATTCAGTGCGGTAAGAATCGAATTATAAATTCAATTTAAATACTATTAAGGTAAAAATAGTTAAAAAAGTTAAATGATTTTAATTAAGTTTACTGCTTTTTAAAACTTTTTAATATTGCATCGGTAACCAGTCTAATTATGTCGCTCCGGTTATAAAATTTCTCCGAGATTTTCACCTGGATCTCTTCAAAATTTTTTGCTTTTTGAGCAGCAAGACTTTTTGCTTCAGAGGACAGATTCAATTTGTCTAATGAAGCTTGTTTTTCCTCTTTAGGAGATTTTTTCTTCTCAATTTCCTTCTGGAAAAACTGGTTGCCTGTAATCTTTTTTATTTCCATACCATCACCTGATGTAATTGGCTAATTTTTTTTGATTTTGAGCTTGTTTTAAGTTATTTGAAATATCTTCAGCTTCTTTCTTTTTTAGCCTTACTATATTATCGAATTTTTCCTGAATAAGTTTAGCAAGCTTTGCCAATTCTAATTCATTTACTTTCAGCTGCTCAATTCCGTAAATACTGCGCAGTTCTTTCTTAGATAAATCTACTAACTGCATGTATTTTAAAGCTTTATCGAGATTTACCTTAAAATTAACATCGTTTATATTATCGAAACAGTCAATTGTTTGTAAAAGTAACTTTTTTATCTCATTTATTTTTTCTTCCAACTTCCTCTCCTAGAAAAAACTGCCGCTTGTATCCGACGAGAAATAACTGGAAACGGACATAAGGGAAGCCAGCTGCATCTGCAGCTGCTCGTATCTTTTTCTTAAAACATCTGCGCTTTTTTCTATGCGTAATTCAATTGATGTTATACGGTCATCAATATTTGTAATATTATCTTCAAAAGAATTCTTTCTTAAAGTTAAATAGCCTTCCGGGCCCAAATAAGGATTTATTAAATTATAAAGCTTGTTGGCAATTCCGTCTTCAGAATTAAATAAATTTTCAACCTGGCTGATATCTTCTTCAATTTTCTTTTCTAAAAGACTGCTGTCGCTGATTGATAATCCGTTTGAAGTATCAAACGAAATACCGATTTGTGTCAGCAGATTTAAGCTGCCTTCAGGTAATCCGGAAATTCTTGTATAACCTATGCTTTTCAGAGAATTAAGAATAACTGAGGTATTGGAATCTCCGACAAAAATTCCTCTTTCTCCGGATGTTATTGTGCTTTTTTCTCTGATAAATGTATAAGCATCATTAAATTTTTTGATGAAGTCTTCAATCTTGCTTTTTATTGAACCGGCATCATTGGAAACAGCTAAATTAACCGTACTGTCCGACGTCTCCATGGCTGACATCAGATTGAAAGTGATCCCTTCAACAAGATCGCTTATGTTATTGCTGTTTCTTTGAAAATTTAGTCCGTTAAAATAAAATTTGGAATTCAATAAGTTATTTTCTGAAATATCTGCATAAATAAATCCTGCACTATCCGGAGTCTGGGACTGATCGAATGCCGGTCTGCCGGTTCCGAGGTTCAGACCGATGAAATTTAGAATAGTTGAAGAACCGGAATCGGAAAGCTCTGTAATTCTGTAATCAAGCCCGGAATCTTTTGAGGCAATTGACATCTGTGTCGATGTTGAATCGGGGGAGAATTGAGAAGCGGTTACAATTCCTGAAGCACCTTTTTCGTTTTCAGTGCTTATTCCGAGATCGCTGACAATATCTGCGCCGCTGTCATGTGAAATAGAAATATATTTTGTAGAATCTTCGACGGTAATTTTAAGTCTTACATTCCCGGTACTATCCGTTTCTTTTTCTGCTGCGGCTCCGGGAACATTTTCATTTATTTTAATCACAGCTTCATCTATCAACTCTTCATAGGTGCTGCCGCCGTTAAGAGTAATTATTTCTTCGGTGCCATTTAAATTTATTTTAAATGATCCGGCTCCGCCAGCATAACCGTCAGAAGGGGACTTGTATACCGAAGTTATAACAGCTTTATCATTATTAATGGCATCTTTTACCTTCCGCATTAATTCTTTGTTAGTCTCTGTTCCGTCGAGTGTTACCTCAATTTTGCTTATAAAATTTCCCGTGCTGCCGTCCCCGGTTTTAATCAGGAAACTCTGCATTCCGGAAAGACCGCTTATTCCGGAAGAAGCCATATCTTTTGATATAGCCGTATCACTTTTTGCCAATTGATTGATTCTTATGTCGTACGATCCTGAGGAAGCCGAGGAACTTGCAGAAGCGGTTAAGAACTTTGTATTTGAAGATACAGCTTCTTTTATGCTGAATATCGATTCTGAACCCGTCTTTTTAAAATCGGACAATACCGATTTTAATGCTTCAAGACTTGAAATCATTGAACTGTAAGAAGCTGAAAGATTGTCGTATTTAGTTCTTTTTGAATTAAGAGGTGTTATCAGTTTATAGGTTTCATTGCTCTGGTAGCTGGAAATAAGAGAATTTATATACGAGGTTGAAAGAATTTCAGCCATTTAAACACTTACTTTTGATTAAAAATAGAAATCCATGTTGATCTTAAGTCGGTTAAGATGCGGTAGACAATATCGTAATTTTGTTTTCTCATCTGGTCCTGGCAGTATTGATAAAGTCTCAGTAATCCTATAGAAATTGAACTGATATTTTCATCATCGAATTTTAAAGAATTTATCAGCTCTTGAATTGCCTGTGTTGTTTTCGCAAGATCTTTTTTCTGGCAGTTCAATATTGCGTAATCATAAATCTTCATAATGATCTGCTTAGGATCCGCTTCTAAAATTTCTTTAACCAGGTAGTTATTAACAGGGTTTGTTTTATTTGATAAAATTCTGTTTTGCATTTTGTACCTTATGACTTATAAAAAAGCCCCCGGAATAACCGGAGGCTTTGATTTAACTTTCAGCTATTATTGGAATAATGCAAGAAGATTCTGCGGAGATGAATTAAGCTGTGCTAACATAGCTGTAGCTACTTGCTGGCCAATGAGTGCTTTTGTAGCATTTAACTGCTCAAGTGCCATATCTGCATCAAACAACCTGCTTATACTTGAAGAAGCGTTTGTAATAGCAGAGGTTAAATAATCATCTTTTACTTCCAGTCTCTGAACAAAGTTACCTATGCTGCTCAAAGAATTTCTAACTGCAGTCTCAATACTGGCTACATCGATTGATGTAATAGATGTTGAGCTAGAAGCAGTGATAGAAGAAAGATCTATATTATTTAATGTTCCAAAGCTGATAGTTGTAGTTTCAACTTCACCGGTTTTGAATGAGAAGTTTCCGCCGGCAGGAAGTGAGGAACCGCTTAATAAAGCAGTGTCATTAAACCTGGTATTGGAGAAAATAGCGCTGATTTCATTGCCTAATGCATTTATATCGCTTGATAATGCGGAAAGGTTCTTCGTCGGGTCGCTTGCGTCGGCAACTTTACCTTTAATCTGGGTTAACAGATCGTTAATGTTGGAAAGAGCTGATTCTGCAGTTGCTAAAATGTTTTTAGCAGAACCGATGTTACCCTGAGCAGCTTTCATTACAGCTACTTTTCCTTCCAATTCTTTACCCACTCTATAACCGGATGTATCGTCCCATACGTTGTTGATTCTTTTCTGAGAAGCAAGACGCAATTGGGCCTTTATAGACTGGTTGTTTACTTTTGCTAATGCATTGTACGCCTGCAAAGCGTCAAGATTTGTGTTAATCCTGAATGACATATATACCTCCATGTATTTTAAGTTTTTACAGGTATCCTTACCTGCAGTATTTGAGTAGTTAATTATTTTTTTCTTCTCAGTACCATTATCGCAGACGGGGCAAATAAGTTTAGCAGAACTTCGGGACGGGGTAAGGGAAGTTAATTTATATTCAGTTTCTGCTTTAAGATCTGCAGACGGGCAGTTACTTCAGGCATATTACTGAAAGTATTTTCAGCGGCCGAGATTAACGGTGGGATTTTTTCAGGTTTATTGTTTTGCATGAAAATCGACGATAGGAAAAAAATTGTAGAGGGATCATTTTCATTGCATTCATAAGATTTTAAGAGACATTCTTCCGCTTCAATAAATTTTTTATGCGAAGCTAATGATAAAGCTAGTTTATTTAATAGAGTTGAATTTCCGGGAACTTTTTTGTTAAGAATATATAAGAGATCCAATTTAAAGCCGTTTTCGGGGTAGCTGTTTAACATAGCTGTAATTAATTCAAAATTATTGCTGTTGACGGCGGCTAAAAGTCTTCCGGCATCTCTTTCTCCTCTATCTTTATTATTCAGAAGAATCCCAAACAGCTCCATCTCGGCCGTATCTTTCTCCGCTGAGCTGTACCTTTCATAAAAAAAGTTAAATAGATTTTTATTTGATATTGATAAAGCGATATTTAAGCAATGATAAAGAATATCTTTTTCATCGAGATAGATTGATTGAAAGGAAGATCTTGTTCCCTTTATTAGCTGTGAATTGACATCATAAGCTTTCCTGCAGCATTGTTCCGCCTCCGCAAAATTTCCAATCTTAGTATAAATTTTTCCCGCAGCCAATAGAGCCAGCGGCTGATTCGGATCGCTTTTTAAGCTGTTCGTAATGTTCTCGTACGCTTCTTTCCACATCTGCTGTTCTGCATATTCTATCGCGAGATACCTGAATGCCAATGCTCTATATTCGTTTTTAAGATTTTTATCTTCCAAAACCGACTTAAAAAATTTTACTGCTTCAGTCTTGTTTTCAAGCATGGCATAAGACTGCGCAATATGAAAAGCCGTATAGGAAGTTTTTCTTTTTTGATATTCTTCCAGCAAGATTTTCAAATTGCGTGCGGCTTTTAATCTCAGATGCTCTTTATCCGCACTGTAACCGGTGTGAATTATTTCAATTCCTGATTTAACAATCTTGTAATTATTGCATATGAGTGAATTCTCAATTTGTTCATGCACTGCTCCTTCAAACCGGACTTTCGGATCATTAGGAAAGAGCCTTGTATACAGCATTGTTGAAGGACGATTGTTGAATTCATCAATATTTTTTATTGAACATTGATAGGCATTTTTACAAGGTGCGGAAGTGCTTTTTGTTAGCTTCTTTAATTCGGCAACTGAGGATTGAGAAAGCCTTTCATCGGCATCGAGGTAGAGTATCCATTTTCCTTTTGATTTCTCCAATGCAAAATTTCTTGCAGCAGCGAAGTTATTTATCCAGGGGAAGTAATAAATTTCCGCCCGGTATTCTTTAGCAATTTCTAAAGTCGAATCGGTTGATCCGGTATCAACTATTACGATTTCATCCGCAATATTTTTTACCGATTCAAGGCATGTTCTAAGATGCTTCTCTTCATTCTTAACAATCATGCTGAGGGTAATCATTTTATCCTGCTGTCGACTCCGCGGAAAAATTAGATGTTTCGGAACCCAGAAGCTGATTTACTTTGGCTAATCCCTCAAGCGCAGCCCTATTGGAGGGATTATTTTTAACTCCCCAATCAAACATTATCTTTGATTCCTTGTACATTTCAGAGGCAAAGAATAATTCACCAAGTCCCGTGCATGCATGAGAAGATGCGGGATCGAGTTTCAAAGCATCTTCAAAAAATTTATGCGCCCGCTCGTAATCATTTATCATCATAAAAATATTGCCGGCAAGGCTGAGCAAATCGGGAAGTTTTGTTCCGTTGTTTTCAGGATAATTATCAATTGCCCTGAGTACCTCCGAGGCTGCAAGACTGTATTCATTTTCACGGACATGAATCTGAACTCTTTCAAAACTTTCTTTAAATACATCTTTATCTATGGGGAATTTAATTTCTCTTTTCCTGAAGCTTTTTCCTTTCAGCCAGATCTCTTCCGGATCGGCTCCCCATTTATCGATAAATTTCTGTTTATTAATCGAAAGCTTTTCGGCATATTTTTCAATACCGGCTGCTTTAAAGCTCTTTGATCCGTAATGATGAATAAAAACATCTTCGGCTATAACTGTTTTATACCCGGCAAGCTGGGCGCGCAGACAGAAATCATCGTCCTCAAAGTTGCCGGGAGAGAAACGTTCATCTAATCCGCCGATTGTTTCAATAACTTCTTTTTTTATTAAAGTGCAAAGGAAAGCCGTGCGCGGGAATTCAAAATATTTATTCCTAAAATTTTTATTCCTTTCCGCTGCAAATAAATGCATATCATCGATGCCTTTATAATTAACAACGATTTTCTGTACCCCGCTTACCTCATTGGAAACAGGTCCGGCAATTCCGATTTTTTCATCTTTATTAATTTTTTCGATTAAATAAGAAAGCCAGTTTTTAGTTACAACCGTATCGTTGTTTAACAGCAGAATAAAATCTCCCAGTGCATGTTTGATTCCAATATTAACAGCTTTTGGAAATCCGGTATTTTCATTGTTAAAGATGATTCTTGTGTTGTTTTCTGACTGAATTGTTTTTAAATACTCAATTGTGTCGCTGCCGCTTCCATTGTCCACAACAATCAATTCGTACGGAGAATTTGTGTGTTCTTTAATAGATTCTATACACTTCTTTGTATAATCTAGTTGATTGTATGTTACAATAATTATAGAAACAAGCTTACCTGCTGAATTTTTTAATTCTTTAAAGTTTGACGGCTCAACATCTCCGATCTTTGTGTTTTCATTAAAGGTAATTTCATTATCTTCAGGCAATTTTATTCCCCAAATTTCTTCTGATGTAGGGAGATTGTTCTTTCCATAAATGTTTTCGATGAAATGCAGCATAGATAACAGCTGATCTTTTTCCGCCCCGGGTTCTAGATT
This sequence comes from Ignavibacteriaceae bacterium, assembly GCA_036824595.1. Classification (GTDB taxonomy): domain Bacteria; phylum Bacteroidota; class Ignavibacteria; order Ignavibacteriales; family Ignavibacteriaceae; genus DATKLQ01. The sequence goes on along the minus strand of DAISZW010000024.1, from coordinate 5,138 downwards.
CTTAAAATCCGGATGAGCTTTTACACAGCAGTCCAAAGCCGTAATTATCGAGTACCCGACGGCTCTGAATCTCCAGCTTACATACAGCTCAAATAATTTTTGGGATAAGCTTCCCGGATTTCCTAATTTATTTAACAACACTTTTCTATAAAGAGTACACTGAGAGCCGTTTAGTTTAACCGAATGCCCGGTCTTATCGAAATTTTTTTCGAGCTCTTTATTCAGCTGATCCAAATTGCGGTATAGTTTTAACAATACAGACAGGTCACCCGATAGTTGATCATTAAATCCGATAAATCCCGAATTATTGGAGTAAACTAGCGGTGCGGCGCATGCCACGGTGCTGTTCGAAAAATAATACAACAATTTCTGAAGCCAGTTTGATGAAAATTCAAAGCCATAAGTTAGAGTTGCGATATAAGGATTGCTGGTTTTTTCCAGGCAAATAAAAATTGCTTCAGAATAGCTTTTCGACTCTGCGTTAATCCATTCAAAGTTATTTTTATTCTCTGCATATGATTTGAATTTTTTCTTTTCCTCTTCAGCAATGCCTAAGTCTACAACCAAAATCTTGTCAAATGTTCTTACTGAATTTTCCAGTTTATAAAGATACTCTTCGCTGTATTTACTCGAGCTGTTAAGAAATAATAAAATTGAAGCAAGATCGTATCTGATCCCCTTATCTTCTTTGAGAAATTCATCAACATTATATTTATGTACAGACGCATTGCCATGCGTCTCTACTCCTCTTTTATTGGTTAAATATTTCCGGAACAATAAAATTTCAGATAGAGCGGCCTTGCGGATAGAGTATTCTGCCGATTTTAAAATCCCGTTGAATTTAATTTTTTCTCTAAGTTCTTTATCTTCTACTAGAAGATCAACTGCATTAAAGCAATTTTCATCACTGCTTGTATCGACAAGCATGCTGTTCTCCATGTGCACCGCGTATTCACTTGTACCTCCTTTAACCGGAAGAACTGCCGCACATCCTGAAGCCATCGCTTCCAGTCCGGTTCTTCCGAATGCCTGGTAGACGGAAAAATCAAGAAATATATCGGATTTTTTAAGAAGGGAAGCGACTTGTTCCCTGTTAAGCACACCGGGATTTTCGAATTCAAAACCGGATGATATATTGAACATTTTCAGCTGTTCATTAGACGTGCCGAATATTATAATTTTTACCCTGCTGCCGTATTTTTCTTTAATCCTTTTCAGTACTCTCATGGTTCTTTCCGCACCTCTTCTTGGAGTAGACGGACGCACCATTGCAGTTATTTTTATCTCTTTACAATCGTCGTTTTTAACTATTGCCGGGTAATAAACTTTTTGGTCGAGGCTGGGAGATACTTTTTGGACATTTACTTTATGGATTTCTCCAATTACATCGCAGAGCCACTTTGTTTTTGCAAACAATAATGCGTCCGGTATTAAGGTGTAGGAATCGTAAGCAATTTTCCAGTCCTCCGAATCTTTTTCAAAAAAGAAAGGCTCATAATCCTGGATATAGTAAGCGGGAAGAATGTGAGGATTGGAGTCGGATATTTTTTTTAATAGTAATATTGAGCTGTGAATGGTTGCTACAACAACATCATACCTTGACGAATAGCTTACAAGTTCTTCATAGCTGGAAAAGAAATAAAATAATTCATTTTTATTTTCCAGTTCAGAGTAAACAGTAAAGTATACCGGTTGAAAGTGCTGCCATGTAGCTATTTTTGCGTCTACTCCAAGCTCATGCATTCCGGAGACTTCCTGTACAATCGAGTGAATACCGCCGGCAACTCCGGCAATGGGAAGGATGAATAGAACTTTTAATTTATCTTTTTCCTGAACGGTTAGTAATGCATTTCTGCGTAAGGAATTTCCTAATTGATCTTTTCCCTTCAGTGCAGCTTCAATTTTTTCTCTAATATCTTTTAAATGGATATTATCTTTAAGAGATTGAACGGCAGAATCGATTATATCATTTCCATACTTTTTGAGAAGCTGTTTGCCCCCCTCATTTGAAAGTTCAAGGCGTTTTTTGTGTCCGAAGCTTTTCGATTTTGCATGAAAAATATAAACCGAATCGTTTACAACTAATTTAAAACCGGCTTTGGCAGTCCGAAGACAGAAATCATTTTCTTCGCCATAACCGAAGGGGAAAGATTCTTCATCGAGGTATCCTATTTTTTCAAAAACATTTTTCCGGATTAAAGTGCAGAATCCGTTTAGCAGAGGGACTTTTGGAAAAATTCTATTGGAAACTGAATTAACAAGCTTATCAAAATCATTTACATTCATTCCTTCGGGCAAATCATTAATTTTCCAGCCTGACAGCCGGTCAGGCAGACCTCCGTTATCATCAAATCTTTCGGGAACAGACTGCCAGCTAGCCGCATTTGATAATGGACCTACTAAACCGACGGATTTATCTTTTACTGCAGGTTCTGCCAGTCTTTGCAGCCATGATTCCGGGACAACAACATCGCTGTTCATTAACACTGCAAAATCCGCCTTAACTTCTCTTAAACCTTGATTGGCAGCTTTGGTATATCCTCTCGCCGCGGGATTGTCTATTAATAAAATATTAGAATGAACTCTTGCAAAATCATTTAGGAATGAAGAAGTTAAAAAATCTGATCCGTCATTAATTATGATTAATCTGAAAAGGGAGCCGGTGTTTTGGTAAATCGATTCAAAACATTTTTTTACCTCTTCCAATGCATTGTGCACCGCAATTACAATATCAAAGGATAAATTTTTTTGCGGAAGGGGAGTGCTCCGTTTATTTTTTCTTTTCTTTTTCATCACCTTTTTCTGGGTTCATTTTATCAGCAATAATTTTTAAGACTGATTTACCATCTGATTCAGGTAAGCCAAATTTTCGATTACAATATCATTCCAGGGTTCAAGCTGTAAAGCTTTTTTCAGGTCCGCCACAGCTTCATCATATTTATGCAGCATAATATTAACTACGGAGAGATCAATCAGAACATTAACATTTTCATTTTTAATTTTAAGATATTCCAGCAGCTCCTTTGCTTTAAGTAGATCTCCGTCCTCAATTAATTTTTCTGCTTTGATTAATTCATTTTGGACATCAAAACCTTTTTGTCGGATTTGAGAACTTGATTCACTTAATGAAGCTGCAGCTTTACCGTATCTTTCACAATTATCGCACAGCTCTGGGATCGATTCCAGTTTTTTCATTCGGTCTCTTATTGAACTTAATTTATTTATCCATATATCAATCAGTTGTTCTTTATTAGCGTCGGCAAGAATATAATCGCCGTTTAAATCAGCACAGCAGACGGGAACTTTACCGTCCGCATAAATAGAAAGGTTTTCGGAAGGGAAGCAGGAGACAGTTTTTTCTTTGTAAGTGCTGAACCCGGTTATGTCATCGGCGGTATTCCAATTATGAGGATGTCTAACATAGTAAAAGTCGGCACCCGGGATTAATTCTCTAATTTTTTCTTCAAAAGATTTTTTATCTTCATTGTAATTAACAATCGTCTGAATAACCGTTTTTGTCCTTGTATTCTTTGCTTTCTTTACGAAATCTATTGCATTGCCAATAACAGTTTCGAAGCTGCCATTAATTCTAATCGATTCATAAGTTTCTTTATCGATCCCGTCAATTGAAATAGAAAGCTTTCCTAATCCCGCATTAAGAATTTCATTGCCGAACTTATCTAACAAGATCCCATTTGTATGTATAAGTGTATCTTTGAATCCCAGTCTATCTGCAAGTTTCAGCATTTGTATAAGACTATTGCCGGCAATCAGCGGTTCGCCGGATAAGAAAAAACGGATTTCGATATCCTGAAGTCCAAGTGTAAACAACTGGTGCAGTATGCTTCTGTATAAAGTAAAATCCATTGAGCGTTTTGAACGTCTTTTATCATCCCTGGAGCAGAAGGTACACGCCAAATTACAGGCTGCTGTAGGCTCGATGTTAATTCTTTTAAGATTAATCTTCATTGCCTCAATGTGCATGGAAGGTTCATCCAGTATATGATAATCAGTGCCGTCGGAAATTTTAATGCTGTCGAATCCGGAGCTTTTTAGGAGTGATTTTATACTTTCTCGAGTATATCCCCACCGGTGCGTATCTCCGTCATAGCGGTCCAATCCGTAAACATGGTCAATCATCGACCATTTATTGTTTTTTACAATTTCTTCAAATATTCCTCTAATATCCGGACACTCAATAATTAATTTGCCGCCTATCTTTAATGTTCTGAAACATTCTTTTAAAAAATCCTGAACGTTGAGCCGCCATTTTTCTTTACTCTTTTTGCTTGCAGGCCGGGGAAGGTGTTCGATTACATGGTATGAAATTATTTCATCTAAAGAGGAATCTTTAAACGGCAGAGTCATTCCGCTGCCGATTGCATCGACTTTAAAAGAATTCCCCATAAACTTTTTTTGATATTCTAAATTAATATAACCGGGGAGATAAACGCTTCCGCATCCAAGATGAAGTTTGCTCATGAATATCCGATAAATTTAAAATCGTAATGATTCTTACATTAATTCAGTATAATTAATCCAATATCATTCCTAAAAAGATATTTCCTGAAAAGAGATAAAATTCGAATAAAAAATGGATAAATTCAGGAATATGGCTAATATCAGCCAATATTATTGGTGAGAAGTTTTTGAGGTGATCAGATTCCATGCTTCCCTGGACATATCTTCATTCATCTTAACAAATATATCATACTGTGAAAAAACAGGTTTGTCGAATTCGATGAATGGTTTTTCAAAACCTTCAAGCTGGGAAAATTTATTTAGATTTTTCGGTGCAGCAATCGGAACAACTGCTTCATGATCGGAGTTCTTTATTAATCGCCTGGGGATTATTCTATAATTCTTCCAGCCGAGTTGATTAAAAATGATTATGAAGTCGCTTATTTTCATCATGTTTGTATGGCCGGACCAATCGGTCCATGTAAGCTTTAAATTAAACTTGCCAAGGTATTCTATATCGTCAAAATTCGGATGACGTATGAAAAGAAAATCTCTTGACGCATTTCCGAGCACTTCTAGCATTTTTTCGGCTGTATGCATACTAGGTAAATGTTCAAGAAAGTCCATCATCGAACTGAAGCCGACGCATTTCTCCGGGAAATTAATTTTTAAAATAT